>NZ_JBFUBG010000063.1:0-37592 GCF_056405875.1 Rhizobium sp. P1_E6
CTTCAACGGACTGGCCTGTTTGGTTGAGCGTCGTGCTGCCGACGGCGACGAGATCGGCAAAACCGATGGCGATCGCCAGCGACGAGTTCTTGGTGAGGTTCAGGTACTGGCTGCTCAGCGGCGGGATGATGATGCGGAAGGCCTGTGGAATGACCACCAGCCGGGTGATCGCCGAAGGATGCAGGCCGAGCGCGGCCGCCGCCTCCGTCTGTCCCTTGGGCACGCCACGAATGCCTGAACGCACGATCTCGGCAATGAAGGCCGCTGTATAGAAGGATAGCGCCAGGAAGAGCGACATGAATTCCGGGCCGACCACCGAACCGCCGGTCAGGTTGAACTTGCCGGCGACTGGGAAGTCGAAGGAAAGCGGTGCGCCTGCGATAAGGAAGGCGAGGAGCGGCAGGCCGACGATGAGACCGGCCGACACCCAGATCGTGTGGAACGGCTGGCCCGTTGCTGCCTGACGGCGATGCGCCCAGCGCGCCGTTGCGATAGCGGCGATGATCGCAATGACGAAGGCGATCCCGGCCAGCCAGAAACCCTCGCCGAAGATAGGCTTGGGGAAGGCGAGGCCACGATTGTTCAGATACGATCCGAGCGGCAGATGCAGCGAGTCGCGAGCATTGGGCAGAACAGCGAGAACGCCCGAATACCAGAAGAAGATCACGAGCAGCGGCGGAATGTTGCGGAAGACTTCCACATAGACAGTGCAGAGCTTGGCGATCAGCCAGTTCCGTGACAGGCGGCCGATACCGATGACGAAGCCGATGATCGTCGCGGTGATGATGCCGGTAATCGCGATAAGAAGCGTATTCAGAAAGCCGACGAGCAGCGCCCGGCCATAGGTCGAATCGGCTGAGTACGGGATCAGCGATTGCCCGACTTCGAAGCCGGCGCGACCGTTCAGAAAGCCGAAACCCGATGCGATGTTGGCGCGCGCCAGATTGACTGCCGTATTGTGGGCAATCGACCAGATCAGCGCGACCAGAAGGACGATAGTAAGAGCTTGAAAGAAGATGCCCCGGATTTTGGGGTCATAGAGGGCGGACTGAAAGCTCCAGCCGCTCTTGGGTATGGGTGTTCGATCCGCAACCTGATGCGTCATGCCTGGCCAATTCCCCACGTTATGTGCTCCTTTGCGGAGCTTTTTTATAGGAGGAGGAAAGGCGGTGACCCGCCTTTCCGGCTTTCATGCGGTATGCCGATTAACGAACCGGCGGAGCGTACTGAATGCCACCCTTGCTCCAGAGAGCATTGAGGCCGCGCGCGATCTTCAGCTGGCTGCCCTGGCCGATGTTCTTCTCGAAGACTTCGCCATAGTTGCCGACGTTCTTGACGACGTTGTAGGCCCATTCGTTGGTCAGGCCGAGGTCAGTACCGATCTTCGTATCGGCTTCAACGCCGAGGAAACGCTTGATATCCGGGTTCGGGGAGCTCTTCATCTCGTCGACATTGGCCTGCGTGATGCCGAACTCTTCGGCATTGATCATCGCGTAGCCGACCCAGCTGATGATATCGAACCACTGGTCGTCACCCTGGCGTACGGCTGGGGCGAGCGGCTCCTTGGAGATGATTTCCGGCAGGATCACGTGCTCGTCGGGGTTCTTCAGCGTCAGACGCAGCGAGTAGAGACCCGACTGGTCGGTCGTATAGACATCGCAACGGCCAGAGTCGTAGGCGGCGTTGACTTCGTCGAGCTTCTCGAAGACGACCGGATTGTACTGCAGGTTGTTGGCTTTGAAGTAGTCGGCAAGATTGAGCTCGGTCGTGGTGCCGGACTGAACGCAGACAGAGGCGCCGGAAAGCTCGAGTGCCGACTTCACGTTCAGGCTCTTACGGACCATGAAGCCCTGGCCGTCATAATAATTTACGAAGCGGAAGTTCAGGCCGAGAGCCGTGTCGCGGTTGATCGTCCAGGTCGTGTTACGGGCAAGCACATCGACTTCGCCGGACTGCAGAGCCGGGAAGCGGTTGGCGGCGCTGAGAGGGGTGAACTTCACCTTGTTGGGGTCGCCGAAGACCGCAGCGGAAACCGCGCGGCAGAAATCAACGTCGAAGCCCGACCAGTTGCCGGACGCATCAGGGGCAGCAAAGCCGGCAAGACCGGTATTGACGCCGCACTGGACAAAACCTTTTGCCTTTACGTCTTGAAGAGTAGTGGCCGAAGCGGCCGAAGCGCCAAGAGCGAAAACTGCTGCGCCGGCTGCTACGGACAGGAGCTTGTACTTCATTTTTCCCAACCTTTTTCTGTTGTCTTATATTTATCTTTTCGGGGAGTGGCCGGATTGAAATAGCCCGTTTACCTCCCCGTTTCCCGCAACCCTCCCGGCGCGAGTGGGTCTATCACAGTCGCAAATGTCACTATGGTCAAGTGTCGCGGCTAATAATTGGAGCAAAATTCAGCATTTTGGGAGATTACGCTGTGTCCCTAGGCACTTGGCTAGAAATTGGGCGCCAGCTTGAGGAAAAATAGCGCGAAAATCGCGGAGTAAAGGCTGACGGCGGCGCGGAGCGGGACGATCGCGTCAAGTTGCGGGGGTTGACCCTGATGGCGGCGGGGTTCAAGAGTTCGGCCTTTGCATACCCTCGCCAGAAGGCCATTTCCCAAATGAAAGATCTAGACAGTCTCCTGCCGGGCGCCGGCATCAATACCCGTCTTTCCCATATCGGCTACGACCCCGCGGATTATCACGGTTTCGTCAATCCGCCGGTGGTGCGCGCGTCCACGGTGCTCTTTCCCGATGCCAAGTCGATGGAGACGCGCAACAAGAAATACACTTACGGCACCCGCGGCACGCCGACGACCGACGCCCTTGCTGAAGCGATCAATGCGCTCGAAGGCTCGGCCGGCACTGTGCTGGTGCCCTCCGGTCTCGCCGCCGTCACGGTCGCCATCCTCGCTTATGTCGCGGCGGGCGATCACATCCTGGTCGTCGATTCCGTCTACGGCCCGACGCGCCATTTCTGTGACACGATCCTGAAGCGCATGGGTGTCGAGGTCGACTATTTCGATCCGGCGATCGACGCGGCCATCGAGACGCTCTTCAAGCCGAACACCACGGTCGTGCTGACCGAAGCTCCCGGCTCCAATACCTTCGAGATGCAGGATATCCCGGCCATCGCAGCTCTGTCGCACAAGCACGGCGCCGTCGTGCTGATGGACAACACCTGGGCCACACCTATTTACTTCCGGCCGCTGGACTTTGGCGTCGACGTGTCGATCCATGCCTCGACCAAATATCCGTCGGGCCATTCTGACATTCTGATGGGAACCATTTCCGCCAATGCCGAGCACTGGCCGCGGCTGATCGAAACGCATGGCACACTGGGCCTTTGCGGCGCGCCGGATGATTCCTACCAGATCCTGCGCGGCCTGCGCACCATGGGCATCCGGCTGGAACGCCACTACGAAAGCGCGCTGGCAATCGCCACGTGGCTCGAAAACCGCGAAGAGGTTGCCCGCGTCCTGCATCCGGCCCTGCCGAGCTTCCCGTCGCACCACATCTGGAAACGTGATTTCAAGGGTGCCAGCGGCATCTTCTCCTTCGTGCTGAAGGTTGACGATCCGCAAAAGGTCAAGCCGAAGGCGCATGCCTTCCTCGATGCGCTCTCCTATTTCGGATTGGGCTATTCCTGGGGCGGCTATGAAAGCCTTGCCATACTGGTCAATCTCTCGGACCGAAAGATCGCCAAGGCCCCGGCCGAAGGTCCGGTCATTCGCCTGCAGATTGGTCTCGAAGATATCGTTGATCTCAAGGCCGATATCGAGCGCGGCTTTGCTGCGGCAAATGCCGTCTGATCAGCCACCATCTGATTAGCCAACTGGGCGGTAGCCGTAAATCCAGTCGAGATCCGCCGCGAGGCTTTGCGGCGGTTTCAGCGACAGCACGATATCCCGGCCGAGGCGGATCGGGCCGCTTGCATGATAGGCGAAACGGTTGAAGGCGCCGCGCTGGCGAAGCTTGGCGATGCGCGGCATGCGATGCCGTTCGAACAGTGAGATGGCTTCGGAAACCGGTCGGGTGGCAAGAAAGGCGGTAAGCTCGAATGCATCCTCGATCGCCATCGCTGCCCCCTGCGCCGCAAAAGGCATCATCGCATGGGCCGCATCTCCGATCAGCACAGTCTTGTTGCCGTCCTGCCATTTGCCCGGCGTTGCCTCGAAAAGCGGCCAGAAGGTGATGTCGTTGCGCCCTCCGAGYAATCCGGCAATAGCAGGATGCCAGYGGCGGAAGCGCGACTGCAGAAGCTCCTGTTGAACCTGTGTCGGCTCGCCCTGCCAGGCCTGCGGCGCAATATTGCCGGCGGTGATCGCCACCATGTTGAAGCCACCGGTCTCCTTCAGCGGATAACAGACCATATGCGCCGAGGAGCCGAGTAGGGCCGAGACACTGGCGCGGTCGAGAAAGCCCGGCGCCTCTGTTTCTGCGATGGTGAAACGGAAGGCGATGTTTCCGGAGAATTGCGGGGCAGGGGCGCCCGGTATTGCCTGCCGCAATCTGGACCAGACACCATCGGCGCCGATGATGACGTCGGCCGAACGCCGACACTGAGGCAAATCCGCTTCGAAACGTGTTCCGAGATGGAGCTGGCAGAGCGGATTGGCACTGACCGCATCCAGCAGCGCCTTCTGCAGCGTCGTGCGATGCAGGACGCCGTAGGGTGCTCCCCAGCGGTTCCTGGCAAAATTCCCGACCGGGACAGCTGCAAGTTCGCGCAGCGAACTGCCTGAGATCAGCCGGATGGATTGCGGCTCGAGCCAGAGGCTGGTCAGCCTGTCGAGCACGCCGAGTTCGGCGAGCACATGCGATGCGTTAGGCGAAATCTGCAAGCCAGCGCCCACTTCCGCAAGCTCGGGCGCCTGTTCGAAAATATCCGAACTGATGCCACGCCTTGCGAGCGCCAGTGCGGCCGTTAGGCCCGCAATTCCGGCGCCGATGATGGCGGCATGTTCGACCGGCATGGGATGTCCGATCCGCAGAGCCGACTTTACGCCGCTTTGACGTGGAAGACGCAGCCGGGCGGGTTGGTTTGGTTGGATTTCAGCGACGCATTGTAGCGATAAAGCGTCGAGCAGTAGGAGCAGACCTTCTCGTTGTCGTCGCCCATATCGATGAAGATATGCGGATGATCGAAGGGAACGGATGCGCCGGTGCACATGAATTCCTTGACGCCGACTTCGATAACGCGGTGACCGCCGTCGTTCTGGAAGTGCGGAATGCTGTGGCCGGCCATGTCTGTCTCCGAATGCTTTGAAATTCTGCGCGGACTTTATAGGCCTTCGGCGGAAAAGTGTAGTGCCAAAGCATGGCTCCGTTGCGAGTTTTTGGCTTCACGATGAAAGGCCGCTCGACTATGGTCGCGCCAAATAAGGACGGCCCGATGAACCTGAATACGCCTGCATTTTCAAGCTTCACCCATGACGGACTGAAACTTGCCTTTTTCGACGAGGGCGATCCCTCCGGCCCGCCTGTAGTGCTCATCCACGGCTTTGCTTCGTCGGCGAGCGTCAACTGGGTTCATCCGGGCTGGCTGAAGACCTTGGGCGATGCTGGCTACCGGGTGATCGCCATCGACAACCGAGGCCATGGCGCGAGCGACAAACCGCGCGATGCCGAGGCATACAGGCCGTGGTTCATGGCTGGCGATGCGATTGCGCTGCTCGATCATCTCGGCATCCCCGAAGCCAACCTGATGGGCTATTCGATGGGCGCCCGCATCRYCGTCTTTGCGGCGCTCGCCTATCCGCACCGTGTTCGTTCGCTGGTGCTCGGCGGCCTCGGTATCGGCATGACGGACGGCGTAGGCGATTGGGATCCGATCGCCGATGCGTTGCTTGCGCCGTCGATTGCCGATGTCACCCATCCGCGCGGCCAGATGTTCCGCGCATTTGCAGAGCAGACGAAGAGCGACCGCGAGGCGCTTGCCGCCTGTATCAAGGGCTCGCGCGATCTCGTCGCCCGCGCCGACATGGGCAAAATCGATGTGCCCACCCTGATCGGGGTTGGAACGAAGGACGACATTGCCGGTTCTCCCCAGGAACTGGCGGCTCTGATGCCTGACGCCCACGCTCTGGATATTCCCGGCCGCGACCACATGCTCGCCGTTGGCGACCGGGTGTTCAAGAAGGCCGTGCTGGAATTCTACGCTGAAGTCTCTGCCGGCTGATATCGCTGGCCGGTGACATAACCGTGATATCGGCAAAAACGCGTTGAACGGACGTGGCGAGGGCACCCATTTATGTTATGGGCGTTTTCCTCTATATAATCGCATTCCAACGGGAAATGAGGAGGCCGGAAATGGTCGCTAAGACGGATATCCGCACGCTGGACGTAGCTCATCCGCTGAAGGTGATGGATCCCATATGGGACAGCCTGCGGGAGGAGGCGCGCCTTGCTGCGGAAAGCGATCCAGTGCTGGCTGCCTTCCTCTATTCGACGGTCATCAATTACCGCTCGCTCGAAGAATGCGTCGTGCACCGCATCTGCGAGCGCCTCGACCATCCCGACATGCAGGCAAACCTGCTGCGCCAGACTTTCGAGGAAATGCTGGAGGATTGGCCGGAATGGAGCTCGATCCTGCGCGTCGATATCCAGGCGGTCTATGACCGTGATCCCGCCTGCCTGCGCTTCATGGAAGCCGTTCTCTACTTCAAGGGTTTTCATGCGCTGCAGACGCACCGGCTGGCGCACTGGCTGCTGAACCGTGGCCGCCGCGACTTCGCGCTCTACTTGCAGAGTCGCTCCTCCAGCGTCTTCCAGACCGATATCAATCCGGCCGCCCGTATCGGCAAGGGCATCTTTCTCGACCATGCGACCGGCCTCGTCGTCGGCGAGACCGCCGTCATCGGTGACAACGTTTCCATCCTCCATGGTGTGACGCTCGGCGGCACCGGCAAGGAAGGGGCCGATCGTCACCCGAAGATCGGCACGGGCGTCATGATCGGCGCAGGCGCCAAGATCCTCGGCAATATCGAGATCGGCTTCTGCTCGCGCGTCGCCGCCGGCTCCGTCGTCCTGAAAGCGGTGCCGCCAAAGACCACGGTAGCGGGCGTGCCCGCCAAGGTCGTCGGTGAAGCGGGCTGTTCCGAGCCGGCCCGCGTTATGGATCAGGTTATCGGCGCCGATATCTGATCCTTCATTGGAAAATGCGAAAAACCGCCTAAATGCTGGCGGAGACAGTCGTTGTGAACCCGATCTCGCGACCTTTACAGCGCCGCTCTACCTGTGCAAGAAGCGGCCAACCGAGATTGCTTACGGAGATGAAAGCGTGAAGCCTGAAGAAATCAAGAAACTCGACGCCTATTTCAAACGCACGCTGAACCCGCAGATTGTGGTGAAGGCGCGCCCGCGCAAGAATGATTCCGCGGAAGTCTATCTCGGCGAAGAATTTCTGGGCGTCGTCTATATCGATGACGAGGATGGCGATCGTTCCTACAACTTCTCGATGGCGATCCTTGACGTCGATCTGTGATGCCCATTGCATTCGTTAAAAGCCGGGCATCGCTAGCCGATGCCCGGCTTTTTCGTATTAGGACAAGCCGTTTGAAACGGCGAATGCATCTATTCGCCAAAATTTCTAATAACCTTCCGGTTGCAGTCGCCTGATATATTTTAGCAAAATCAACAAAAGACGAACGTGCCCGAACGGCGCTCTTTCAAAAGTTGTCGCTAATGCAATCTATGGATGTTTTGCGCCGCACAAGACTACTTGACTATTTGTGCGTCGCAGCTACCCTTTGYGCTGCAACAGCCAATTGGAGGATGGTTCATGTTCAATTTTGACGACGCAAGCCGGAAGAACAAGGAAGTGGTGGATACAGTGCTGAGAAGCTATTCCGACACTGCCAAGAGCTTCCAGGCGATTGCCTCTGAAGCCGCAGAATATTCCAAAAAGTCGTTCCAGGATGCTGTCACGCATTTCGAGACGCTTTCGGGCGCCAAGAGCTTTGAAACAGCGTTCGAGCTGCAATCCAATTATGCGAAGTCCGCCTACGAGACCTTTATCTCTGAGGCAACGAAGCTCGGCGAAATGTATGCCGACCTCGCCAAGAATGCCTATAAGCCTTACGAAGCACCGCTGGCAAACACCGCGGCCACCGTTTCCAAGGCCGCACCGGTAACCCCGGCAGCCGCATAAAATCTTCGGCGCGATTCCCGCTGCCTATTGAAAATCAAAGACCGGCATCGCACTTGCGGCCGGTCTTTTTTTGTTTCCTGAAGCTTCCCCCAGTTTTGCGCATACTTTTTTGGCCTTTGCGTCAAGTCCTGCGGAATTGTGATTGCAGTCGGAAACAAGGGGCTTAAAATCGCTCTATTATGAACTACCTTAGGGTTTCAGATATTCGTCGGGAAAGCACCCCTCCCATGCTGCCTGCCGGATTGATTGAGGAATGAATGAAAATGATCGCCAGACCGATCCGGATGCAGAACGACAGCGAAAGGAACGGGGACAACGGAAATCGAACCTCGGTCATCACGCGTACCAAGCCGAAGACCAAGAAGCCTAATCTCTATCGCGTACTGCTTTTGAATGACGACTACACCCCAATGGAATTCGTCATCCATATTCTGGAGCGTTTTTTTCAAAAGGATCGGGAAAGTGCCACCCGCATCATGTTGCATGTCCATAACCATGGCGTCGGCGAATGCGGAATATTCACATACGAGGTGGCGGAAACAAAGGTGAGCCAGGTGATGGATTTTGCCCGGCAGCACCAGCATCCGCTGCAATGCGTCATGGAAAAGAAGTGAGGAACTGAACGTGCCAACATTTTCGCCTAGTCTTGAGAAGGCGCTCCATCAGGCACTGACCTTTGCCAACGAGCGGCACCATGAATATGCCACGCTCGAGCATCTGCTGCTCGCCCTGATCGACGATGCCGATGCGGCTGCGGTCATGGGTGCCTGCAATGTCGACCTCGACGCCCTCCGTAAAACGCTCCTGGAATATGTCGATAACGAACTCTCCAACCTGGTCACCGGTTATGACGAAGACTCCAAGCCGACCTCCGGCTTCCAGCGCGTCATCCAGCGAGCGGTGATCCATGTCCAGTCTTCCGGTCGCGAGGAAGTGACCGGCGCCAACGTGCTCGTCGCGATCTTCGCCGAGCGCGAGAGCCATGCTGCCTATTTCCTGCAGGAACAGGAAATGACCCGCTACGACGCGGTCAACTACATTTCCCACGGTATCGGCAAGCGCCCCGGCGCATCCGAAAACCGTCCGCCCCGCGGTGCGGAGGAAGAATCCGAATCCAAGCCGACCGCACGCGGCGGCAACGAGGAAGAAGGTGGGCCGAAGAAGCAGCAGGATGCGCTGAAGGCTTACTGCGTGAACCTCAACGAGAAGGCCAAAGGCGGTAAGATCGACCCGTTGATCGGCCGTCACGCCGAGGTCAACCGGACCATCCAGATCTTGTGCCGCCGCTCCAAGAACAACCCGCTTTATGTCGGTGATCCCGGCGTCGGCAAGACCGCTATCGCTGAAGGCCTCGCCAAGCGCATCGTCGAAGGCAAGGTTCCGGAAGCTTTGGCTGACGCCACGATCTTCTCGCTCGACATGGGCACGCTGCTCGCCGGCACGCGTTATCGCGGTGACTTCGAGGAGCGCCTGAAGCAGGTCGTCAAGGAACTTGAAGAATATCCGGGTGCCGTGCTCTTCATCGACGAAATCCACACCGTCATCGGTGCGGGCGCGACGTCGGGCGGCGCAATGGATGCCTCGAACCTCTTGAAGCCGGCTCTGTCTTCAGGGGCGATCCGCTGCATCGGTTCGACCACCTACAAGGAATACCGCCAGTTCTTCGAGAAGGATCGGGCTCTGGTTCGCCGCTTCCAGAAGATCGACGTCAATGAGCCGTCGATCGATGATGCGATCGAGATCATGAAGGGCCTGAAGCCCTATTTCGAAGAGTACCACCACCTGCGCTACTCGAACGAGGCGATCAAGACCGCCGTCGAGCTGTCGGCCCGTTACATTTCGGACCGCAAGCTGCCGGATAAGGCAATCGACGTCATCGACGAGACCGGTGCGGCCCAGATGCTGCTCCCGCCGTCCAGGCGCCGCAAGCTGATCACCGAAAAGGAGATCGAAGCGACGATTGCGACGATGGCGCGCATTCCGGCAAAAACCGTCTCGAAGGACGACGAAGCCGTTCTTGCCAACCTCGAGAAAGAGTTGCGCTCGGTAGTCTATGGCCAGGATGTGGCGATCGAGGCCCTGTCCACCTCGATCAAGCTCGCCCGTGCGGGTCTTCGCGAGCCGAACAAGCCGATCGGCGCCTATGTCTTCTCCGGCCCCACGGGCGTTGGCAAGACGGAAGTCGCCAAGCAGCTTGCTGCCTCGCTCGGTGTCGAGATTCTGCGCTTCGACATGTCGGAATACATGGAGCGGCATACGGTTTCCCGTCTGCTTGGTGCACCTCCCGGCTATGTCGGCTTTGACCAGGGCGGCCTGCTGACCGATGGCGTCGACCAGCATCCGCATTGCGTGGTGCTGCTCGACGAAATCGAGAAGGCGCATCCGGATATCTACAATATCCTGCTGCAGGTCATGGACCACGGCACGCTGACCGACCATAACGGCAAGAAGATCGACTTCCGCAACGTCATCCTGATCATGACGACCAATGCGGGCGCTTCGGAAATGGCCAAGGCCGCGATCGGCTTCGGTTCGTCCAAGCGTACCGGTGAAGATGAGGAGGCTCTGACCCGCCTGTTCACGCCGGAATTCCGCAACCGTCTCGACGCGATCATCCCGTTCGCGCCGCTGCCGACGGCCGTCATTCACAAGGTCGTTCAGAAGTTCATCATGCAGCTGGAAGCTCAGCTGTCCGAACGCAACGTCACCTTCGACCTGCACGAGGACGCGATCGCCTGGCTGTCCGAGAAGGGTTATGACGAGAAGATGGGCGCTCGTCCGCTTGCCCGCGTCATCCAGGATGCCATCAAAAAGCCCCTGGCGAACGAAATCCTCTTCGGCAAGTTGAAGAAGGGCGGCGTCGTCAATGTCACCGTCGGCCCGAAGGAAGACGGCAAGCCAGGCCTCATCCTGGAAGCCATTCCGGAAACGGCGCCCATCAAGCCGAAGCCGGAAGCCGAACTGGTTCATCCGGATGCGGCCCATGAGGATGATGGCGAGCTGAAGACCAAGCCGGTCAAGAAGACGAAGGCCAAGACCGTGCCGCAGCCGGAGCCGGAAGTCCGCGACGCCCCCAAGAAAGGCTCGACGGTGCCGAAGGTTCCGCGCAAGAAGTAGTCTTCGAAGTGAGACATGAAAAAGGCCGCTGAAAAGCGGCCTTTTTGTTTGCCTTAGTTCTCAGAGCTTCGTGTAGTCGATCTCGAGGAAGTCAGCGACCTCGGGTATCCAGCGGTCGCGCACGAAGGCCACATGCAGCGGGTGCACGTTATAGGCGTCGTAACCGGCCTGGTCGTCGAACTCCATCGAGAAGCCGAAGGTAAAATCGTTCTTTGGACTCGTCTGGCGAAGCTGCTCGAAATTCCTGACGCCTGGAATCTGCTTGAGCGTCAGTGCCGCGTCGAGAAAGGCTTTCTCTTCGACCGAACCGGCGGCGTGCTTCAGGCGGAACGCAACGGTGTGGCGGATCATGATTCCCTCCTAAATCGATGAAGTAATTTGGTATTCTTGAAAATAAGGCCGCGTTTCCGTTACGCGAGTTCCGCCTTGATCTTCTCCGCGTTGGCGGCGAGCACCGCTCCATCCTCCATCTTGCCRGAATGCGGCTTGAGCGCCACGCCCTGATGCCGCGGTATAACATGGAAATGCAGGTGGAAAACGGTCTGGCCTGCTGCCGGTTCGTTGAACTGGGCGATGAACACGCCGTCGGCGTCGAAGGCTTCCTTCACGGCATTCGCGACCTTCTGGACGACGGTGATCGTGTGGGAAAGGGAAGCTGGGTCGGCATCGAAGATATTGCGGGAAGGTGCCTTCGGCAGGACCAGAACATGGCCCGGCGCCTGCGGCATTACATCCATGAACACAACAGTCTTGTCGTCCTCGTAGACGCGATGCGACGGGATTTCGCCGCGCAGAATCTTGGCGAAGATATTGCTGTCGTCATAGGCGGCGCTGGTCATGGCGAAATCTCCTCGTGTTTTCCTTGATCGCGTAGCGCGGCGGGGCCAAGCGCGTCAATCCTCCTGCAGCCGCTCGCCCTTGCGGAAGGGGGTGTGCTCGGCGAGCATATCATTCATATACTCGACATCCTCCCGCTCGCGCTCGAGGTAGTCGGCAATCGCACGGCGCAATCCCGCATGGGCGATATAGTGAGCCGAATGCGTTGTCACCGGCAGGTAACCACGCGCGAGCTTGTGTTCGCCCTGAGCGCCGGCCTCTACTTTCTTGAGGCGCTTTTCCAGCGCGAAATCGATCGCCTGATGATAGCAGACCTCGAAATGCAGGAAGGGGTGATCCTCGATGCAGCCCCAGTGCCGCCCGTAGAGCGTATCGCCGCCGATGAAGTTGATGGCACCCGCTATATAGCGGCCGTCGCGTTTGGCCATCACGAGCAGGATGTCGTCGGCCATGCGCTCGCCGATCAGCGAATAGAATTTGCGTGTCAGATAGGGCCGGCCCCATTTGCGGCCGCCGGTATCCATGTAGAAGGCGTAGAACTGATCCCAGATGCCTTCGGTCAGGTCCTTGCCGGTCAGCCAGTCGATAGTAATGCCGTTCTCGACCGCCGTCCGACGCTCCTTGCGCAGTGCCTTGCGCTTGCGGGAGGCAAGTGTTTCCAGGAACGCGTCGTGATTGTCATAGCCTTCATTGATGAAATGGAACTGCTTGTCGGTGCGGTGCAGATAGCCGTCGGTTTCGAAGACCGGCATCTCGTCCTCGGGCACGAAGGTGATGTGGGCCGAAGAGATACCGAGACGGCGGACGACCTCCTTGAGGCTTTCCGCCATGGCATTCTGAATTGGCAGGCGGGCAAGGCCTTCGGCCACAAGCAGGCGCGGGCCGGTTGCGGGTGTAAAGGGGATCGAGCACTGCAGCTTTGGATAATAGCTGCCGCCAGCCCGTTCGAAAGCGTCGGCCCAGCCGTGATCGAAGACATATTCGCCCTGGCTGTGGTTTTTGAGATAGCCGGGCAGGGCGCCGATCAGTTCACCCTTGTCGGTTTCCAGAAGCATGTGATGGCCAAGCCAGCCGCTCTGCGCGGTAGCCGAGCCGGATTCTTCCAGCGCCGAGAGAAAGGCATGCGAGACGAAGGGATTATAGGCGACGCTGTCGCACGTCTTCGATGCTCCCGAAAGCCTGGACCAGCGCTCGGGGGAAATTTCGGTGAATGATCGCTCGATGCGGATGGAAAGTTCGTCTGACGATTCGTCTGTCATGAAGTAAATGCGAAGCCGTTGGGGGAGGGAGCGGGCTCTCCCTCCCAGTCTGCGCACGATCTTGTTCAAAAAGCGAGTGTCAAACCGCCGTGCGCGGATCGAAGCCTTCGAAAGTCATTTGATCGGCGTTCTCGAATGTATGTTTGCGGGCCTCATCGTCGCGCACCGTCCAGGTGATGACCGGAATGCCCTTGTCGCGCTGGCCGGCGACGAACGGGTTCGGCAGATCGGCATAATAATAGGAGATGAAATCGAGGCCGATCTCCATCGCATTCTCATGAGTGGCATATTCTTCCGTCGTATTGCCGTTGGCCGTCAGCCCGATCGGGTAGGGAGAGTTGAGCTCCCTGAGATCCTTCAGCAGCCACCGGTCGAAGCTCATCAGCGCGACCTTGCCTTCATAGCCCTCGAGCACATCGAGAACGGCCTCGGCAAAGCCCTCGTCGTCGGCTTCGCGGCCCTTGAGCTCCAGCACCAGCGGTACTTTGCCCTTAACGAGGTGAAGAAGCTGCTTCAGCGTCGGCACCTTGTCCTTCGTGCCGCCGACAGCAAACAGCCCGAGTTCCTGGGAGGTCCGTTCGCGCACATCGCCCTTGAGGTTGCAGAGACGTTCCAGATCTTCATCATGGAAGATGACCGGCACGGCATCCGAGGCGTAATGCAGGTCGCATTCGATGGCAAAGCCCGCTTCGACGGCGCGCGAAAAGGCCGAGAGCGTGTTTTCCCAGACGGCGTTGTTGAGGTCATGATAGCCGCGATGCGCGACCGGCAGCTCTTTGATCCAGTCGGCATTCGTCATTATGCGATTTCCATGATAGCATCGATTTCGACTGCGGCATTGAGCGGCAGGGCAGCCATGCCGACCGCGGCGCGGGCATGTTTGCCGGCTTCGCCGAGCACGCCGGCGATCAGGTTCGAAGCGCCGTTGATGACAAGGTGCTGCTCGACGAATTCGGGTACCGATGCAACAAAGCCGTTAAGCTTGATGACCCGGCGAATGCGGCCGAGATCGCCGCCGAGTGCCGCCTTTGCCTGTGCGAGAATGTTGATGGCGCAAAGTTCAGCGGCGCGCTGACCGGTGGCGACGTCGACATTCTTGCCGAGGTGGCCGGTAACGGCGACTTTGCCGGACTCGAGAGGCAACTGGCCGGAAATGGTGAGAAGATTGCCRCTGATGACATAAGGGACGTAGTTGGCAGCAGGTGCGGCAGCTTCGGGAAGGGTTATCCCCATTTCCGACAGACGCGCGGCGATTTGATCGGACATTTTCGTCTCCGCTTTTGTTGTCAATTCTTCAAAAACTAATGTGCGTGTTTCGCAGTGTTTGCGACTGTTCATTTCGTGTGTCTCAGGTTATTGAAATCCAAAGATTATTTTCTTATTGTGTTCGTAAGCATTCACATCCATTCGCAAATATGCAGGACGCAATTGCAGGGTAGGATGGGGGTACGATCCAGACGCAATGCGGGGTATGATGCCACAGGGGTTGGTATCTTACCTCGGTCGAAGTGATCATAGGAGCCTTTTAATGGCAAGAGAATTACACCGGCTTTCGGCGAAGGGCATCGAGGCGCTTATTAAAAACGGCGTTGAGAGCTACGGCGCACATAATGACGGCGGCGGCCTCGTCCTCGTTATCGACAAGTTCGGGGCTCGCTGGTTGTTCAAGTTCACGTCACCTGTCACCAGCAAGAGACGTGAGATGGGGCTTGGCACTCTCGTGACCGTATCCCTCGCTATTGCTCGTGAGAGAGCGTCGGAGGGCAGGGCGTTGATCGCGAAGGGCCTCGATCCCCTCATTGAGCGCGACCGCGTTGCAGCCGATGCAATACGGGATTCCGTGACGTTCGAGCAATGCGCCAATGACACCCGCGATATCCTGCGCAAGAAATGGACGTTCGATGGCGCGATTGAGCAATGGGATAGGGTCGTCAAGGAATTGGCCGATCTGCGTTCGATGCTGGTGAAAGACGTAAAGGGCATCGACATTGCGAAGGCGCTCGCTGTCTTCGATGACCGGCCTACTACGAAGAAATACGCGCTGTCCTTGATCCGTCGCACGATGGAAACGGCTGTTGCATCCGAACTGCGCGAAGACAACCCGGCGATGACCTCTCGTGTCGGTCGCCTCACGTCGCTCGAGTATAAGGGTGGCAACAACCCGTCGATGCCCTATTCCGACGTTCCGGCGTTCGTTGCATCGCTGCGTGCCAAGGACAGCCGCGCCGCACGTGCCTTTGAACTCCTGATCTTGACGGGAACGCGCAAGGAGGAGGTTGCCGGGATGCTGCGTGACGAGCTTGATCTCGGGAAGTTCATCTGGACGATCCCCGCCGAGCGCACGAAGCAACGTCGTGAGCACGTGGTACCCCTAACCCTTAGGGCCGCTGAGATACTGCGTCAGCAACTCGATATGGTCGATTGTATGGTCCGGGAGATCAATGCGCATTCTAAGCGCCCTGTGGAACCCCCTGCCTATGTTTGGGCTGACCTGCGATCCCCGCGACTATCGCACAACGCGTTCCAGCACCTGCTTCCTGATGGCGTATCGGTTCATGGGTTCCGCTCGTCACTGCGCGAGTATCTAGGCGACGAAACGAACGTGTCATGGAACACCGCCGAGGAGACGCTTGGGCACAAGGTCGGGGATGCGACCGCGAAGGCGTACCGCCGTGCACCTGGTCTCGCAAAGCGCGGTGAGGCCCTGAAGTATTGGGCCGATTTTATCGATGGTAGTTCGAACGAAACTGCCAACAAGGTTGACAAAACCTCTGCTGCACAAGGGATTGAGGAGCAAGCAGCATGACTAAGAAAGAGCGTATCCATAGACCTATCCCTCAAGGCGAGCTTTTATCCGCGACGGATGCCGCGGACCTGCTAGGCATCGGGCGCACTCGCTTCTGGCAGCTTCGAAAGGAATTCGATCTCCGGCGGATTTCGTGGTCCCCCGAGACGCGGCCCCTGTATCGGCGCGAGGATGTCATGAAGCTGGTTGCTGTGCCACAGAGTGGGCAGGTCGAGCCTGCACCAGTCGCGCCTGTCGAGGTAGCGAGAACCGCCCCGCAAGCCGAAGATCGAGTTCTACCCATGACGCAGAGCAACGATCCGAGCGAGGTGTTCGCGGTCGATTACTACGACAGCTACCTAGTCCCCGAGCATCTCAGGCATTTGACGGTCGCCGAATTCCGAGAGTTGAAAGACCCTCTCGCGAAACCGAAACCGCCCAGCGATAAGTGAAACGAAAAAAAAAGCCCCGCCATCGAGCGGGGGTTTTTCATGGTCCCATATTGGCGGCGTAACGAGCGTTAGTCTCGGGCCGGTGACATCGGGCGGACTTGGCGTTAGATCGCGTCACTGGCGAGATATGTGAGCCACAGATGGGGTGGCTAAGGCTTAGAGAGGAAGCCAATGATTGCGCCAGAGATAGCGGCGAACAGCACCGCACCAATGATGACGATACCGATCTGACGTCCTCCCAACTTAAGGGCACCGCCGACGACTCCAGCGATTACGATATTGCATATCAGGGAGAGAATGGTGTTGTTGACATTGAGGAATGAAAACAGGAGGAGCGTTCCGACCGTTGACGCTGCGATGATTACAAATCCTCGCCATGCCTCGGCCTCAGCGTTTCGAGCGCCGAGAGCGCCTCCGATCGAGCTAGCGAGGACGGTAAATATGGCTATCTCAGGTTCAGTCAACGATTTCTCCAGCAACTCGATTTCATTAGCTGTCAGCGTTAGTATTGCTCGCAATAGTTGTCAAATGCTAGATAGCGCTGTCAAGCCGCGAAGAAGCGACGCATTTCAATTTTGGTTCTATCCGGATCGACGGTGTAGTTTGAATACGAGAAATACGACTCGGAATACGAAATGTTAAGTGGTTGATTACTAATATTTTTTTCTAAATATATCGTATTTATAGTATTTATCGTATCAAATTTCGAATAATGTTCACCATTGAACATATCGATATAGATGCATGGTGTACCCCCCCCAAAAAAATACGAAAAATACGATAAATTCCGACAAATTCACTTCTGCCATCTTTGGACTCAAGCGAGACGCATCTTCTTATTTGATGTCCTCCCAGCATTTGTGAGAAGTCGCCGCATAGAACTTTCCCGTATTTGTGTTCGTGGGTTCGCTCCGAAGTGCGAGCATGCCTTCTTGCACCATCTCATGTAGGAGACTTCGAATCTCGCCACGGACTGCAGTTGCGCCGCGGCTTTTCATGAGAGTGCTGAACGGTGCCCGGTCCCGTATCATCTTCGACAGATCAGAATACGGCACAAACCCTGTGGAATCGCCTTTACCACGGCGCAGCAGGTCCCTAATTGCTTTGAGAATGGTCTTTTCTCCATCTTCAAGTGCCTCGCCCATATCGCCCCGGTCGAAGGCAGTCAGAAATGTTCCGATACGCTGCGCGAGGTGACCCGTTGCCCAAGATAACGCCTCGTGGTCAATGACGGCTGAATCCGAGTTGAAATATGCGATCTGCGCGGCAATGCGCTGGCTCAGCATCGAGATTCGCGAAAACATGATGTAGGTCGAAGGGTAATCCAGAATGCTATCCTGAATCCCACGCTTGAACGTGCCCAGTGCTTTACGATTTTTCTCATAAAGTGCGCTCGCGTCTGGGTTCATTTTCGAAACGGTTATGAGTCGGGAAATGTCTGGCGACATAATCTTATCCGTCGCTGTCGCAACGTTGTACTGAACCTGCAAATCCATCGACCGCAGGACCAGTTGCAGAAGGCGGTCGTGCATTCTTGTCGGCAATTGCTGCATTCGATGTGACAAGTCTTGATGCTCGACACCCGCCGACCCTGGATGGAGAAGGGGAATCATGCGCGAGGCTGCGCCAGTGTCGATAACGTCGCGCCCGAGAACCTTTGAAGCATTCGATGCCGTTGTTACCCAAYAGAGCGATTGGGAGAGGTTGGCGATCTTGGTGTCGCCATCCCTTTTCGCGCGAACTGATGCTGGAGGCATATGGACCTTCGTAACCTTACTCTCGTCAAAGAGCTTGTTTACGAAGTCGCTAGGAGAAAATGCGCTCGATCCCTTGCCGGGGTTTATGATGAGATCAAGAATGCGCCAGCACTCTTCTTCGACCCAACATGCGGAAGGTGCATTTTGGAACGGCATGTGCGCGCCCTGCCTCGATATCAGATCGATCGCTCGGAAGTAATCGGGCATATTTGCTATTCCCTCGGGTGCGCCATTTCCGCCTCGTATACGAACGTCAGCAAGAAACGTTTCGAAGGATTCGACCGACTGCGACTTGCCTGTGGATGTCTGCGCGAAGAGCAGGTTGAAGATGTTTGTACCTTGGCCATCGTCAAGCTTGAGGCCGCGAGCCGTTATGCCAGCAAGTCCCGACAGTGTAGCGGGAATTGCGAAGCTAAGAAACGGCTCGTACATCCCCATTGCCACGCACTCGACAAATTCACCAATCGGGCCAGGAGGTGCGGTCTCGGTGAGGTACCTTTCCTCGACTCCAGATGCGATTGTTAGTTGCTCGATTGCTCGCATCGCGGTGGCGGAAAATCTCGGCTGTTTACCCGAGGTCACAGAGGCGACGGCCTCAGCTGGCAACGGCGAGTTCTTGTTATTCGTGTGCCAGGTGATCGCGGCGCCAACCTTAAGCAAAAACTCAAGGCGCTCCGGCGTGATGCGCTCGACAGGTGCAATCGCTATTTCGTTGCTGCTCCGTGCATGCTTGAGCCAGTATTCAAGCATTGAAGCGCACCCCTGTTTTCCGAGCCATTTCTCTTGCTGGTCGTATCTCTCAGCGTTGAATGAATTGCGGTACGCTGGGGACTCGCTGATCATCCTGTCAATCTGCGCTGGATCACCTGTAATCTTATCAAGGTCGCCGATGATGCGGAGCCACCACTCGCCGCGTTTTGGCGTCATATCTAGACTTGACGTGAGCACCTTGAACTCGGCAGGGCGGCGCATTCTCAACGTATAACCAACCTCATCGTCAGTAAGGTCGAGGCGACGGCCGAGAGCCTCAGTGGCGCCGAGTGCACCGACCGCATTTACCGGAGCAGGCAAAGTCCAGCTGTCAACGAGCTGCTGCCCATCGGCAACTTGGCCCCAATCGATCTTATGCTCATCGATAATGCCCGTCAGTGCAATGAAGCGCCGCGAGTATGCGGTTATGCTGATCGGTGCCATTGTGCCGTTTGTTAGTCCGTGCGGCAATGTAGCTCGATAGAACCAATGCTGACCTTTACCACTAATGGACGTCTCCACGTAGGTCGGGTACTTCGCTAATTCTTCTGCGATGTATGCAGCACCTCGCGCAACGGCTTCTGCGTCGTCGCCTTCATGGTCATCGTAGTCGAGGCAGATTAAACCCGTCCCGTTCAGCACGAGCCCAATCCCGACGAGACCGCCTGCATCAGCTCGCATGACGGCGATCGCGTTATCGAACGTCGTCCAGTGCGAGCTGTCATTGACATCAATAGGGTTGCCGCTCGGATCGCGATAACTACGTGGCTCCTTAGTAACGTTGTTGCCTCGAAGCTTGGGTGCCCACAATATCCACTGTGGCACATCGCGCAATTCTTGAGGTATATTTGCTTCTTTAGTAATATATCCTGGAGTCGGAAGACTAAACACAATAATACTCCTTGCATTCGCGGTTGATCTATGCGATATACAAGGGGTCCTGATGTATACCGCAGATTTTGCTTAGCCCCCGGATGAAAGTTCGGGGGCTTTTCATTTTGATCATTGCGGTTTGGATCAAACGCGAGGCTGCAAGAGCTTCGATTCCTCAGCCGCGTCATATGCCGACAGGGGCGACACGCGGGTGAGTGACGGCGATGTTACGCTGCGTCTTTGGTGACGGCAATAAGCGTTATTCCGAAATGCTTACAGAGAACATCTGCGACCTCGGGGCGAGGGTTCACGCGCCGTCCTGTCATGATGTTGTGTAGCGTTCCGGGAAGGAATCCGAGTTCGCGCGCAAGAGCTGTAACGCTTGGATGCTCACGAAGTTTGGTGYGAACTGTTTCTGAGATTTCGGCAAGTGTAACTTGTTTCGTGCTCATGTTTGTTGCCTTTTCAGTTGCATTTTCGTTGTTATTTTTCGAATGAATAACGAAATAAAATTCGGATCGTCAAATATAAAATCATTTCCATCTAATAATAGTTTAAAATATACATATAGATGTAAAATTATATTCGGATGGAAATGTTAAAGACTGTTTACATTTCCTGTAAAGCGTCCTTTACATTTTTTTTACGCAACGTAGTGGAGCAAATATATTATGTCTGAGGTATTGGAGCAGGGGTCGGCGGTCACGCTGGATTTGGTGATGCTCGTGGATAGCATCCGAAAGCGCGTAGCAGCTGCTGAATCCGTCTACGACGTTGCGGAAGCCGCGAACGTGACGGCCCCGACGCTATACGCCTTCATCAAGAAAGAGCGCGTCCCAACCATCGATACGTTGCAGAAGCTTTGCAACCATTTCGCCATCACAGTCGACGTGGCGACGCACCGGCAGGTCTTGCCCTCCGTAGTCAGACCGATCGAGTAGCCGGGGAGGGCGACAATGTTGCTTGGCATCAAAATGACACCCGCCGCGGCGCTGACACTCAAGGTTCATGGCCTGCCACAGGAGAGGGCAGTCTGCGTTCCGGCTGATCTTTGGGAAGCTTACGTCCTTGGCGAAACACCAATCGAGCGGTCTTGCTACGTTATGCAGCTTCTGGCCGATCTGCGAGACCACATATCAAAAGGCACGGGTGAATGGGCCTTCTCCGAAATAACCGAAGTCGTCATGAAGTGGGGCCTTGTCGAAAGCCTCCGTTCTCATGAGCGAAAGGTGCAGGATGCAGAGAACATCGTCTCGTGGCTAAACCAGCAGATTTGCAAACAGTGTGCCCCCGAGGTCGCAGTGAGCATCGATGGGTCGCGGTTGCGCATTTTCCTCGGGGACAATGTTTTTCCAGCTTTCCGACTCCGGCACCACAAAACGACCGGCCAGAAATTCAATGATCGTTACGCGGCCGAGCAGGAATATGCAGCCAGTCACGGATTTGGGGAGGACACTCCGATATGGGGGTCGAACGCATACTTCAAGAACATGTGGGAATGGGAGAATGGCCGCGAGCTTAAGTGGCAACAATAGCGCTGCATTGAAATCGGGACGCAAGGCAATGTGGACCTCCGGGTCTCTGGCAGACCACCACACCTTTGCCCGATCCGGCAGGGTTGTAGTTGAGGCCTCGCTCCCCTGTCGGTCTTTTTCTTGAAATGAACAAAAGGTGAACTTAGGATGGCGAAGATACTTCTAGCGTATGCGTACACGACCAGCGTCACTAAAGACGGGACGGCACTTCTGAGGCCCGAGGCTTTCAAGCTCGACCAAAATGTTCCGATCTTGCTCGATCATCCAGATCAACGAAACGCGCAGCGCGAGAACAAGGGCGTTATCTTGTCGGCGGCGTACGACGCACTCGGGTGCAGGGTTGCAGTCCTCGTCTTCGATGACGACCTGGCTGTTGCAACCAAGGGCTTGAGCATCGCGGCACAGCGCAAAGCGTACATGACCAAACAGATAGGCATGACGCCTATCGAGGTAAGTCTGTGCAAGGATATCAACCCCGAAAACGACGACTGCAAAATTCTCAGCTGCCGCGATGCGACCGAGGCGGAAATCACTTTCGCAAAGATGGGCGCTCACGTTCGCATGATGAATGATGTCGCAGCCGTCGCCGAACAGATCAGGGAAGTGATAGCGCGATGAGCAGTCACGCCGTTGAAATCCTGCAACTGGCCGAGTTCATCAAAGTGCTCGGCGATGCTGCAAAGTCGATGCAGGAAAGCTCGCGACAACTCGCGGCAACGGCAGGTGAGATCACAATCCAGCTTCACCATGCACAGCGGCGATTGCGCGTCCTCGAACATGCAGCGGGCATCATAGTCCCCGCGACCATACAGCCACCATCCGACGACTTCGAAGAAAGGGCAATCCAATGATCAATAAACTGGCCGCGACCCCAAGAAACGGCGCGCAGGCAATCATTACCGCGCTCGGCAGGGAGAACCTAGAAACTCTGGCTGCGAAGCTCGGATTCACTCGCAAATCTCAAATTGCTCATCTCAAAGCAATGGTGAACGGTGATGCCGAGCCGACAGGAGAGGAACTCATTCAGCTTTGCGCGGTCGTTAGCGAGGGCATTCTTCGTTACGATGAAAAGGCAGACGAGGTGGTCACCGACGCCGTGAACGCGCTTCGTGCCGCGCTGCTTGGGCACAACCTGAGTCTGCTTCAAGAGCCATCGCGCATTGCGTTATTCGCACTGGACAATTTTCGGGGCGGTCAGGACTGCCTATCGAGAGAACAACTTGACGAACTTGTCCTTCACCTGTTCCCCGGCATGAAAGTCGCCCACGAAACAAACACGCTGGTCGCACGCGGGTATATCCAGCATCCGGAATCTTCCTTCGAGATCAACAGCAACCCGCATCTGCGTATCCTGAGTCCCAAAACCCCGCCGCGTCCTGATCCTTCGCTGAAGTCGAACGCGGTTCCGCTTCCTATCGGCGTCTGCCCCCCTGTGGCAAAGGGATCACCCAAGATCGAGGGCAATGCTCCGATTCTCAAAGCGGAGAAGCGAGCAGATTGGCTTAAGCGAGTATCATATCCGGAGAAGGCAGCATCGTGATCGCTTGCCACAGGGGTGGTACTGAAGGGGCGCGAGAGCGTCCCTTTGCATGTCACGAGGTGGGGACATTCGTCAGCCTTCGCCGTAAAAATCGAGGTAGACTTCTCCAACCTTTTCTTGGCCCACGTTGAGGACTGGATGGAAGCCGGTACCAAGTTGACCGTTCTCGATGCTCGCAGCTAATGCCCGTAGTATAGCAGCCGTTGCCTTGGCTGCATCTCGTGGGGTTTTGTGACCTTTGATATCTAGCTCAATATCACACTTCAGAGCCGCCTCGGTGTCCTCATCGAACTCATCAAATCCGTCCAAGCTCATATTCCCCTCCAACATTTCACCCAGCAATGCGCGTTTGGTTCGCGATGCTACATTGTGCGGAACTACCTCGTAAACTGCGTGACGCGCACTCTCTGAGACCCCTGTGTGGCATCACGTCGATATCCCCAGACTAAAATGAGCGCTCTCGTTGCAGGCGTAAGGCCAAGAAGCTAAACCGTGGGTGGGGCATTGAGGGATGACAAGTGCGTATATGGATTAAACGAATCATTGGCGCGGCCGTACTCGGCGTCATTGGCTATATCGCCTATGATTACTATCGAGCGGGTTTTTGGACACGACCAGAGATGCCTGAGGGTGCATTCTCGATATCCTACGCTAACGGCTTGCGTGCGATATTGGTTGGCGTGCCGAATGAGAGGGAAACGCGCCGATACTTCGGACATCCGCAAGAGGTGCCTTTCTACCTCAAGGACGCTTGGTCGTTCTGCTCTCCGCCTGACGGTGTGGAAAAGGTACAAGCTACCGAGTTCATCAAAAGCCGCAGTCAGCCCGGCGAACGGTTCGAAGTGATTTGCAAAATCAAGGCCGACAACGATGTTGTAATTCGCGGCGTGATTACCTCAGTTCCAAAGTTGTAGGCAGTCGACCGTGTAGCTCTTTCAGCTTGCCCCGATGTTTTTCGACCATCAGGCCTCTAACCCAGGGATATCCTTTTGTACGGCTTGTTCGTCCTCGTACCCAACGCCGATAAGCAACTTCCGGTCGATCAACGAAGGGTCGAGGTATTGGGGATGTTCCAAAAGTGTCTTGATGACCATTCGCAGATACCGCGTGGCAAGATCTCGGTGGCTGGCATAGATGGTTCTGCGGTCAGGCTCGATATCCTTACTCTTCTTGCCTCTTGAGCTTCCGTGGACAATGGCGGACCGTGTCTCGTAAAGCTTTCCCATCTCTTTGTAAGAAGCCTCAGGCGGGAATCGCCCATCCGTCAGCTTTGAAAGGCCCGCCACCCGCATTTTCAATTTGAAAGTCAGGGAATCGTTTCCGTCTCCAAGAAGGAGTTCGATGCCGATGATTGCATCAAGGATAGCGTCAATGTCATCGTCTCGCGTCACGCAAGCATTTAGACGGCGAAGAGCCAACTGCATCTTGTTCGATTTACTGGCCAGCACCTGATGATAGGTTTCTCGAATATCCGGCATAAAGTCTTTTGGAACAAATCTCGTTGAACCGTCATTCCAAAATGTCCGGTCGTAGATCATCGGGTAGCGGCGATGCTCCGAGATATACATTGCCGGCAGATCCCATTTATAAGAAACGCCCCATCCACGAGGAACATGTAATACCTGCCCATAACCAGCGACAGCATCTGTCGCCAATCGGAAGGCAGCGAAAAAGGAGTCTATCATTTCGAAGGCAGCTTCACTGGGGTCGGTGAGTGCCGTTGCAATTCCTGATGAGGGACGATTTCCTACATTCCAGTATGTGCTGACAAACCCGTAAAATTGCCACTGAGCGAGCGAGCGAGTTGGAACGGCTTGCGCATTTTGAAAATGTACGCGTCGTCTGTGAGGCGATAATGGTCGGCCTCGAATTGATGCATAAGGATCGGCACAACAAGTGCTAAAGGCAATTGACCCGAGCCCAATGCAAATAGCATCTCTCGAAGAACAATCCAGCCCTTTTTCTCGTCAAGTTCGGCGGTGACGCCGTAACGGTTGAAGTAACGCAAAAGAGCTTGTTCGACCAATGATTTGGCCTCGTATTCTGCGTACCATTCCTTATCGTCTGACAGACGTTTCCTGAAGGTAGGGATATCCCACAATACCCTACCCAGTTTTTTAACCGGCTCAAGATTGTTTCCTTCATCGATAGCGCTCAAAGGAAGCGCCAGGAGTCCCATGCCGCTAAGAGCGTATTGGTAGTCAGGACGCGCCTTATCTCGCCAAACGGAGGAGAAATAGGGCATACCATTGTCCCGCATGTGTATTTGAGGGTAATTCTCCACTTTGATGAGCGCTATTTTGGCTTTCTGGGAGGCTATCGGATAGAGTTCGACAACTGCTCCGAGAAACGCATCCGCAACGGCTAGGTTTTCCTCTTTTGTGAGGTAAGTGTCGTCGGCCATATCGATCCCTCAGCAACTCAAGCGATAAAATTTTGAGACTCAGTAATCGCCTTATGCTTGAAATATAACTGGGATCATTACGACATCTCAACGCCTACCATGACGTGGGGATAAAGTTCGTGAACGGATCAATTCGGCCTCCCCTGTGGCACGTCGACCAATTCTGCCTCACCGGTCGACAGGGTCAGGAGCAAAGTCGGCATTTCCGGCATTGCCGTGAATTCGCAGACCAGCCGCATATCCGACGCAATGGAGACAACGAGGCCACGATTGCGCAGCGGGTCGATTGTGTCGAAACCAGCGCGAAGGTCGAGGATGCGACTCATGACCATCTCCCGATCTTTCGGCTCGATCCCATGAAGCAGGAGGGCAATGTTTGCGAGCAACTGAGCGCCTGCGATTGTCGATACGTCAGTTGCCACAGGGGGTGCAGAGGGGGAAATCACCCGATCGGTTGCCGTGTCATCGTCGCGCGGGATCGTCGGCATGCACTCGTCAAAATCGCTCTTGTCCATGCCGGTCACTCCGTGGGCGACGTCGCGCCAGTGTTCGGGGCTGGAATGTTTGGCGCTACGCGCGGTGCGTTGATCACCGCGTTGCTGATGGCGTTTGTGATACGGGACGCGATCACATCGGCAGCGGCTGTTCCTGCCGCAAGGATCGATCCGCCGATGGTTTCCCCGACGCTCGTTCCAGCAACGGTTATGCCAGTGCCGATATTCGTCCCCGCCGCTTGAACGCTCGTTCCGAAAGCCGCGTCGAACCGCGATATAGTGGCGTTGACCTGTGTGAGGTCGTTTTGCAGGACAGCGATGACCTTGTTGTCAGGGACAGGGTCCATTTTTAGGTCGGAGATCGTACTCGCGAGTTGGTCGCGTCTCGTCATGAGATCGGAAACAGCGCTGCGAGGCGAGGGTGGGCCAAGCTTCTCTGGCGTAGTGAAGCCGTCTTGGCTGCTAAGCCACGCCTTGAACGTATCGATCAACGAACCCGGCTTCTGGTCAGGAACATTCAGCCCGAAGCGCTCAAGCTCGTCTTTCGGTAGGTGCACGATTGATCCGCGTCCGAGCGTGGTCGCTGCAGCGAACCCAGCGAAACCGGGGAATCTCCGGATCAGCGCGAGAGCCCGGCCCGTTAGCCCGCCACCTGCCGCCGCGCCTCCCGCCGTTGCGGCCCCTGTTGCCGCAGTTCCAACAATGCCTTTTCCACCCAATGCCACAGCGGCGCGGGTGAGGGCTGCGGCTGATCCATCGAGTGCGAGCGCGGACTGGTTTAGAGGATTGAAGATTGCTGAGATGATCGACTGCCCGCCCTTGTAGACGGCGAATGCGGAAACGGCTGCGCCAGCCGCGACCCCGAGGTCGTCCAGCTTGCTCGAACTCGTCCCAATCCCTTCAAGGAAGTGAGCAACAGCATTCACGTTCGGGGCGATCGCTGAGAACAGCGGATCGAGTGCTTGCGAAGCGAACGTGTTGAATCCTGCTGTCAGGTTCTTCAACGCAGCGCCGAGATCATCGGCGGCGGCTGTTTCCGTCTCTCCAAAATTGATCTGACCAACCAGAGAACGGGCTCTGTTCGCCTCGTCAATGGACGAAAGTGCATCGCTGATGAGGCGGCGAGACGTTTCCGCGAAGCCTGCTCGCGACAGCGCCTGCTCTGTGGCAACGCGGTCATTAACATCGACTCCCTGTTTCACAAGGTTGTCCCGGATGACTGTCTGAATGAACTTCGCGGGGTCACGTCGGAAGAAGTCTGCCTGCTCTTTGCTGATCCCTTGCTCACCGCGGAACCCCGATTCCGTAAGCGAGCGAACCGCGCCCTTTGCGATTCCCGCCCCCGCGCCAGCCTGTGAGAGCGGCGTGAATAGCTCCTTCTGGAGACGCTGCAAGGACGAGCCTGCTCGCTGTCCGAGTGCGTCGATTGCGAGGGATAGACCGACAAGACCTTCCGGATCGAGTGTGTTTGCGAAGCCGGATGTTCGAAGCGCCGCGATGGTTGTGGAAGCATTGAAGCTTTCACCAGCGGCAATCGACGCACGGAAGACGCCCTCTGCGAGCTTAACCGACTTAGTTGCGTCATCGGTCGCATTGGCGAGGTTCAGAATTTTATTCGTCAGACCGGTTAGCTCTTCACTGCGTTTGGGAGCAATGAGCTTCGACTGTCCTTCAAGCTGCGCGATGCGAGGAACGACCGTCTTCAGAACATCACCACGAAGACCGCTGACAATCGCGTCTGTCGAAATCTCGGTGGCGCGGGTAAGCGATACGCGTTCTGACTGTTGGACGGCTGTCTGTGCGACCTCTCTCGCGAGACTGCGAAGCGATGGGTCTGCGATTATGATTTCCTGCCGCGTCTCGGCTGCCTGTCCCTCGATCCCTGCGGTAAATCCTGCCTGCGCAATCGTGACCGCGCCAGTTGCTGTGATCGTTGCGGCAGCAATGCGAACAAGCCCGGTGAACGGTCCGGCCCCGCCGAGGCTCAAATTACCGTTGGCGCCTGTGCCAGTGCGAGTCCGGGGAGGTGCCACAGGGGAAATGCGTCCGCCAGCCGTCGTGTTCTTCGTCCGGTTGTTGACGTTGACATTAACCGTCCGCGATTTCGGAAGACTGTTGATCGACTTCGCGAGGCTTCGGACCTGCGACTGCGCCTGCCTGACGCCACCAACGTCGAACTTGATGCCGTTCAAGCGCTTCGCATTTCGGATGAGGTTGGAAATGTCCTTATTGAGCGACCGAACCTGCTTCGAAGCCTGATCATCAATTGTGAGCGTTGCCTGCTCTACAAAACTAGCCATGTTGTACCGCCTTTGCCTTCACTGTCCGAATGTGCCCCAGGCGCGCTAATCGCGGTTCTGATCGCCGTGGGTTCGTGACAGGTATTTGCCAGTCAGCATGTCTTTGTAGTTCTTCTTGACAGCGTTCACCGCGCGAAGGTCAGCTGCACGCTCGGGTGAAATATCCGGCTCGGTCGTTTCAAGCTTATCAGGTTTAGTTTGCATGTTGATCACTCGTCAGTTGAAGTTACTTGCTACGCAAGTAAAACAAAGACGCCAACGAGATGTCAAAGTTAAAAACGTTTCTATTTGTTTAATTCTTGATTATTACTTAAATTAAATCTGGATATATTAATGTTTTTGCGTTTCGATATCACTTCCATTCGGCAATCGGTGGCGGCATCACCATCCTCTGTGTGGGGCGCGATTCCCTTTCCTGCTGGGCGAGCCTGTCCCGTTCGAATTGCGCGGCCATTTCCTCGTTCCTGCGGCGAGCTTGCTCCGTGAATGACTGGGGCTTTGATTTTGACTTCGAGCCACGCTCTTTGCGCAACTTGCCAAGGTCGAGAAGGACGGCTTCCCGGTCTATTTCATCGGGACGAACGGCAGGCGGGTGCTCATGTGTATTCGGGTCGCCCTCCGTTCCAATCGTTGCGTCTGGCACCCTCTCGATGACAGGGGGTGGAAATAGGGGGAAGGGGGCGTCAACGAGTGGTGACATTTGCATGGGCATATCCGGCAGTTCTTCAAGGTTTGCGAACCCGGTCAACCACTGCTGAGTCAATTCCGGCTTGATCAGCCTACTTTCGACTGTCAGGAATTTACCCGAGGGGATTACGAACATTGCGATCCCCGGGCCTTCGTGCTGGCCGATCTGACTGACGTAGCCATTCTCATCGACTTTCCACGGGTGGATGGTCACACTAGAGTTGGCAATCTGTTTCTTGAAGACGCCCTTTCGTTCGAGCTTCTCTCGGCGTTTTAGAATCCTGTCGAGCGTCGAGTCAGCGGTCGTCATTCCTCAACTGGCCCCTGTGGCAATGGTGCTGCGTCTATACGCTTGCCGGTCTCAAGCATGTGAGCCAGGTGTTTGTTCTCGCGCTCAAGGAAAGCCCGCGCTAGTTCGAGGTCGGCGATCTTAGTGGACTGATCGGCGGCAACGGTTTTCATGATCATATCCAGATCAGCACGCGAGATCGCCTGCTTA
This sequence comes from Rhizobium sp. P1_E6, assembly GCF_056405875.1. Lineage (NCBI taxonomy): Bacteria > Pseudomonadati > Pseudomonadota > Alphaproteobacteria > Hyphomicrobiales > Rhizobiaceae > Rhizobium > Rhizobium sp. P1_E6. The sequence goes on from NZ_JBFUBG010000063.1 coordinate 29,429, forward strand.
GCGAATAGGTGAAGTGCCACCCCTAATCCTGACAACTGTTCGACAAAGACCGACGCCAGTTGTTCTAGCGCCTGCTCATCACCCTTGAAGAATTGGTCTTCGTCAGCCCGCGCAGTCTTGTCGATATACTCAGCCGCTTCCTTTCGAGTGCGATAGTCGGTACAATTCTGTGCGAGCGAGGCGAGGGTCTTGCGGGCTTCCTGTACTTGATCCGCTGAAAACCCACGCAATGCTCGCTTGACAGAGGCGGGCAATGGTGGTGGGGGAGGTAGCGTGTCCATGTTTTTCTGTTCCATCATAGGAATAGCGGATACCGCTATACATGCGCATACGATGGGTGAATTTTTGGGGGTACGCAACAGGGTACTGGAAACCGTTGCAGGATTAACTGTCTGAAACTAAACCGGAATAAGTGTTCAATTGACAGTTCTTCAAAAATTATGCATCAAGACTAGAATCTTTAATGTGACAGTTTCGAGCCTCGACTTGGCCGCCTCGATTTGGCCGAAACGGTTCTTATAACATCGCGGACGAGTCCAACAGGAGTTAATGAATGTTCCGATCGTCACTTGCCGCTCTTCTCCTCGCAAGCGTTTCCGCCAATGTCTCCGCGGCCGCGCCGGCGACGAGCGCTGTGATCGCGACCGGGCTCGTTGCTCACCGCGCGGTTTACGACCTGGAACTGAAGGACGCCTCGGAACGCTCCGGCATCTCCTCCATGTACGGCCGTATGGTCTATGAGTTCGACGGCAATTATTGCGAAGGCTTCACCACGAATTTCCGCTTCGTCACCCAGATCGACACGGGCGATAGCGTGCGCGTCAGCGACCAGCAGACCAAGACCTTCGAGAGCCTGAAGGACGGCAAGTTCACCTTCGACACGAAGTCCTTCACCGACGACCAGCTCGACAAGGAAGTCAACGGCGCGGCCGAGGATAAGCCGGAAGGCGTGAAGGTCGACCTGACGCAGCCGGCTAGCCGCGAGCTGCAGCTCGCCGAAAGCCGGTTCCCGACCGAGCATATGCTCGATGTCATCCAGAACGCCAAAGACGGCAAGCGCTTCTTCGAAGCTCGCGTTTTCGATGGCTCTGATGACGGCGACAAATCACTGGTCACCACGACCATCGTCGGCAAGCAGGAAACCCCGGCCACCGATGAGGCCGATGCCGGCAATGCCGGCCAGTTCTCCAAGACCGCCTTCTGGCCGGTGACGATCTCTTATTTCAACGAGAATGCCAAATCGGACACTCTGCCGGTCTACCGCATGTCGTTCAAGCTCTATGAGAACGGCATCACGCGCGACCTGACGATGGACTACGGCGATTTCGTGCTGACCGGCAAGCTCGCCAATCTCGAACTTCTCGACAAGAAGGCCGCGCCGACCTGCCAGTAAGGCGGGTTTTGTCGCTCCTTAACCAACTGTCATAAAAGCGTATTTCTAGTGCAGCTAAACTGTCGTCCCGAGATGAGTCATCGCGGGCCGGTACGTGTGGAAGTCTGCCTTTTCCGACCCTGCAGCGTGGATGGCCCATTTGCTACGACAATGGGTTTGCAATTCGTAAGACCAATTGCGCCACAAGCCGAGAAAGACGACCCGAATGGCCGATACCGATCTCGCGACTATGCAGAATGCCTCTCTGCCGGCGATTGCCGCCGATCCCTCCGAAATAGCCCGCATCACCGATAATATCAGTATCACTGACCGCGCCGGAATCTCCGTCTTCGGAGACCGGGCGCAGCAGTCTGTGAGCGACTATTCCGACAGGATCCTGCGCGAGGTGCGCAACAAGGATCTCGGTGAGGTCGGCAAGCTTCTAACCGACATCATCCTGAAATCGAAGAGCCTCGATCCTGCGTCGTTGAAGGAGAAGGGTTTCCTCAGCCGCATGTTCCTCTCTGCCCAGGCACGCCTCGAACGCTTCAAGGAAGAGTTCGAGGATGTCGCGGGTCAGATCGACCGTATCGGGCTGGAACTCGACCGCCACAAGGATACGCTGCGCCGTGATATCGCCTTGCTCGACGATCTGCATGAGGAGACGAAACAGTCGATCATCCGGCTCGACGCCTATGTGCAGGCCGGCAAGAATTTCGCTGACCATTTCCGTGCGATCGAGTTGCCGAAACTGAAGAGCGCAGCCGATGCCGCGACGTCGGCGCCCGGCGACGGCATGCTGGAAGCGCAGACCTATCAGGACAGCGTCCAGGCGCTCGACCGACTGGAGAAACGCATCTTCTATCTGCAGCAGGCTCGTCAGCTCGGCATCCAGCAGCTTCCGCAGATCCGCATCGTCCAGGCTGGCGACGAGACGCTGATCGAGAACCTTCAGGCCACCTCGGCACTGACGGTTCCGGCCTGGAAGCAGAAGATGGTCATTCTGCTCGGGCTTAGCAGGCAGAAATCGGCCCTCGATCTGCAGAAGACGGTCACCGACGCCACCAATGACATGATCCGCCAGGCCTCCGAAATGATGAAGGATCAGGCGATCGCCATCGAGCAGCAGTCGCAGCGCGGCATCGTTGATATGGAGACGCTTGCCAAGGCCAATCAGGATCTGATCGACACTGTAACCGGCGTGCTGCGCGTCCAGGAGGAGGGCCGTAAGAAGCGCGCTGAGGCCGAGCAGCATATGGAACAACTGACGATCGACCTCAAGAAGGCGATGACACAGGCGTGACCGGCAAAAACATGATCCGATCACTCGTCTCCGCACTGGCGCTGTCTGGTCTGGCGGCGCTGGCCGGCTGCGATGCTTTCAGCAGCGGCCCTGACTTTTCGATCGTTTCCGGGTCGGAAAACACCGTCCTCCAGCCGATCGTCGAGGAATTCTGCAAGGAGAAGCACGCGACCTGCTCCTTCAAATATGAGGGCACGCTCGATATCGGCCTCGCGCTGCAAAGCGATCAGGGCGTTGAGCAGGACGCCGTCTGGCCCGCTTCCAGCGTCTGGGTCGACATGTTCGACACAAGGCGCAGGGTCAAGGACCTGACGTCGGTGGCGCAGACGCCCGTCATCCTCGGTGTGCGCAAGTCGAAGGCCGAACAGCTCGGCTGGATCGGAAAGGATGTCTTCGTGAAGGATATCTTGGCAGCGGTGGATAGCGGCTCGCTGAAGTTTCTGATGACATCAGCCACTCAGTCGAATTCAGGAGCCAGCGCCTATCTCGCCATGCTCTCAAGCGCGCTCGGCAACAAGCCGGTGATCGAGCCCGGCGATCTCGACGACAAGACGGTCCAGGACACCGTTCGAAGCCTGCTTGCCGGCGTTGCGCGCTCCTCCGGCTCTTCGGGCTGGCTCGCCGACCTCTATACGGATTCCGCTGGCAAGGGCACGATCTACGATGCCATGTGGAACTACGAGGCGGTCATCAAGGAAACCAACGACAAACTGTCAGGCATGGGCAAGGAGCCGCTTTACGCCATCTATCCCGCCGATGGCGTGGCGATGGCGGATTCACCGATCGGTTTCGTCGATCATGGCCGCGGCGCCGAGGTACAGACCTTCTTCAAGGATCTGCTTGCCTATTTACGTTCGCCCTATGTCCAGAAGAAGATCGCCGAAACCGGCCGCCGCCTGCCGCTCGGCAGTGTGACTGCGCAGCCGGAGCCGAGCTGGAACTTCGATCCCACGAGACTGGTGACAGCTATCCGCATGCCGGAACCAACGGTGATCCGCCAGGCACTCACGCTTTATCAGGCCGCACTTCGCAAGCCGTCGCTGACGGCGCTCTGCCTCGACTTCTCCGGCTCGATGCAGGGAGACGGCGAGAAGAGTCTGCAGGAGGCGATGCGTTTCCTGTTCACGCCGGAAGAGGCCAGCAAGGTGCTGGTGCAGTGGTCACCTGCTGACCGCATCTTCGTCATTCCCTTCGATGCCAATGTCCGCAATATCTTTTCGGGCTCGGGCGATGCGATGGAGCAGCAGGGGCTTCTCAATGCGGTTGCCGGCCAGCATGCCGGCGGCGGCACCAATATGTATGCCTGCGCCGAGCGCGCGCTCCAGCAGATGGCGAAAACTGAGGACCTCGGCAATTATCTGCCGGCGATCATCATCATGACCGATGGCAGATCCGATGATCAAAGTGCGGCCTTCATGAGCGATTGGAACGCGATGGAGCCACACGTGCCGATCTTCGGCATTACTTTCGGCGATGCGGACAAGACCCAGCTCGCCAATCTGGCGGCGGCGACGGCGGCGCGTGTCTTCGACGGTCGGTCGGACCTTGCGGCAGCATTCCGCACCGCCCGCGGTTATAATTAGGGCCGGCATGCGCAACTGGCTCGGCAATGATGGCAACTGGATCGTGGCGGGAGCAGTAACGGCCATCCTCGTTCCCGTCCTCACGTTCACAGCCGGCATGCCGTTCTGGATCGCTGTCGTCATCGGCATGTTCGTCTTCGCCGGCCTCGTGTTCCTGCTGTCGCCGCGCCGGCTTTTCGAAGGCCTGAATGTCAAGGCGATCGGCCGTGGCCGCGTCGCCTTCGCGAGGGAACTGCTGGAAGGTGCCGCTCCCGCGGCGCAAAGGCTGGAGACGGCCGCAGACGATATCACCGACAAGCAGACGGCAGCGCGCGTGCGCCACCTGGCTGAAATCGCCGCCGATGTCTTCCGCAAGGTGGAAGCCAAGCCGGAAAGCGCCAATACCGTGCGCCGTTTCCTTAGTTACTATCTGCCGCGTGCGGCCGAAGTCGCCGAGGGCTTTGCGGTGATCGAGGCGAAGCGCGCGCCGGAGCGCCAGCAGTTGGAGGATGTCCGCGCCGTACTCGTCAAGCTCGAAGATGCCTTCGTTCATTATGCCGACAGCCTTGTCGATGCTGAACTCGGCACACTTGATACAGACCTGCGCCTCATCCAGGCATCGCTCAAAGAGGATATCGGACGCTGATGGCTCTTTCCCGCCGTGCCTTTGGAGTTGGACTGCTCGCCACCGGCATTGCCGGCACAGGTGGCTATTTCGCTGTCCGCGACCGGCCGGAGCTGCAGGGCTTGCTTGGCGCACGCACAAAACTTTTCGGCTTCATCGGCGGCGAGAAAGAGGCTTTCCTTGCCGATCCGGATGTCGTCAGCGCTATCAAAGGCTACGGCCTTTCGATCGACAGCCGTGTTGCCGGCTCGGTCGAGATGGTGCGCGAGCAGGCCTTGCTCTCACAGAACCCGCAATTTCTCTGGCCTTCCTCATCCATCATGGTGGATATCGCCCGTCAGAGCGGCGTGAAGATCCGCGACGACCGTGTCATGCTCAATACGCCCATTGTCGTTTACACATGGCAGCCGGTCGTGGACGGGCTGATCAAATCGGGCCTCGTGACGGTAACTGACGGTTATCACCAGCTTGACCTGAAGGCCTTGCTCGACGCCATCCTTGCCGGGACGGACTGGTCGAAGCTCGGCGTCGTCACGCTCTACGGCCGGGCGCGCATCGTCTCGACCGATCCCAACCGGTCGAATTCGGGCTTCATGTTCTCGGGTCTCGCGCTCAGCCTGTTCAGCGGCAATGTCGCGACATCAGATGATCTCGCCCAATATGGCGGCAAAGTGCAGTCGATCTTCCGCAATATGGGTTTCAAGTCGCCATCGTCAGGCAAGCTGTTCGACCAGTATCTGGCAGGCGGGCTCGGTGGCGAACCGATGATTGTCGGCTACGAGAATCAACTTGTTGAATGGGCGCTCGCCGATGCCGACCGATGGAGCCGCATCCAGTCGGGGCCTGGAGCCAAACCCGTCGTCCTCTATCCACGCCCGACGGTCTATTCGGCACACCCGCTGATCGTCGTCGACGAAACGGCCGAACGTCTGATCGAGGCGCTGACGAGCGCCCGCCTGCAGGAGCTTGCCTGGACCAAACACGGTTTTCGCGGGCCGCTCGGCACGGCGACCGGTGATACCAAGGGGCCAATTGCCGGCCTGCTGCCGGCCGAGATCGATGCCGTGCTGCCGATCCCGGACGCTGGCGTCATGCTCTCGCTGCTAAACACGCTGGCAAGCTGAGCCGGCAACGCGTATATATCGCAGGCGCGGCTCATTCGTCCGTTCGCGCCAGATTTTTTGGCGTAAGCCTTGCTTTTGCAGGAAATCGAATGTAAGGCCACGCGCATTCCACACGTAAGGCATGGGATCGTCCGGGAGAAATCCGGCGGTTCCGCCCGGTGGCATCTTCGAAGAGGATGCTGTTCGCCTTGCGGAGGTTCAACCGGAAAAGGAGTAACAAGGCATGGCATTGCCTGATTTTTCTATGCGCCAACTGCTTGAAGCAGGCGTCCACTTCGGTCACCAGACGCACCGCTGGAACCCGAAGATGAAGCCGTACATTTTCGGCGATCGTAACAACATCCACATCATCGACCTGGCTCAGACCGTTCCGATGCTGTCGCGCGCCCTGCAGGTCGTGTCCGACACCGTTGCTCGCGGCGGCCGCGTTCTCTTCGTCGGCACCAAGCGTCAGGCTTCCGAGCTGATTGCTGACTCGGCGAAGCGTTCTGCCCAGTACTACGTCAACTCGCGTTGGCTCGGCGGCATGATGACGAACTGGAAGACGATCTCCAACTCGATCCAGCGCCTGCGCAAGCTCGACGAAATCCTCGGTTCCGAGCAGTCCGGCTACTCCAAGAAGGAGCGCCTGACTCTCGAACGCGAGCGCGAAAAGCTCGATAAGGCCCTCGGCGGTATCAAGGACATGGGCGGCACGCCGGACCTGATGTTCATCATCGACACCAACAAGGAAAAGATCGCGATCGACGAAGCCAAGCGCCTCGGCATCCCGGTCGTCGCCATCATCGACTCGAACTGCGATCCGGACCTGATCGACTATCCGATCCCGGGCAACGACGACGCTTCGCGCGCCATCGCTCTCTACTGCGACCTGATCGCCCGCGCTGCCATCGACGGTATTGCCCGTCAGCAGAGCGGATCGGGCCGCGACCTCGGCGCTTCTGCGGAAGCTCCGTTCGAGCCGGCGCTCGATGAGGCGACCGAAGCCTGATAAAGCGGGCGGAGTAAAATCTCCGCCAAAGCTTGCGAAGATTGGGAAAGGCCGCTCGCGACTCTCAGAAGTTCGGCGGCCTTGCCCTTTTCAGGCGGAAGCTACGACTGCTTTTGCCCCTATGAATTCTGTTAGGACGCGTCTTCATAACGCTGTCATACATACAGGTACATTTCGTGCCTCAATCCGGTGCCGCGCCGCCTACTGCGGGCCACCGCTTGAACCGACAAGAGGAAGCTTATGACCGAGATTACGGCTGCACTGGTGAAGGAACTGCGCGAAAAGTCCGGCGCAGGCATGATGGACTGCAAGAAGGCGCTGACTGAAACCAACGGCGATATCGAAGCCGCGATCGACTGGCTGCGCGCCAAGGGCATCTCCAAGGCCGACAAAAAGTCCGGCCGCGCCGCCGCTGAGGGCCTGGTCGCCATCGCCGGCGCCGGTCACAAGGCTGTCGTCATCGAACTCAATTCCGAAACCGACTTCGTTGCCCGTAACGATGCCTTCCAGGATCTCGCACGCGGCATCGCCGAAGTTGCGCTCTCCACCGACGGCACGGTCGAAGCCGTTTCGGCTGCGACCTATCCGGCATCCGGCAAGCCGGTCGCCGACACCATCAAGGAAGCGATCGCAACCATCGGCGAGAACATGACCCTCCGTCGTGCCGCCAAGCTCGAAGTCGAGCACGGCGTCGTTGCGACCTACGTCCACAACGCTGCCGGCGACGGCATCGGCAAGCTCGGCGTTCTCGTTGCGCTGAAGTCGGTCGGTGACAAGGCCGTTCTGACGTCGATCGGCCGCCAGGTTGCCATGCACATTGCTGCGACCAATCCGCTGGCTATCCGCGCCGAAGAAGTCGATGCCGCAGTCGCCGAGCGCGAACGCAACGTCTTCATCGAGCAGTCCCGCGAATCCGGCAAGCCGGAAGCCATCATCGAAAAGATGGTGGAAGGCCGCATGCGCAAGTTCTTCGAGGAAGTCGCTCTTCTCTCGCAGGCTTTCGTCATCAATCCGGACCTGACGGTCGGCGCTGCCATCAAGGCCGCTGAAAAGGAAGCCGGCGCCCCGATCGAAGTCACCGGTATGGCTCGCCTGCTCCTCGGCGAAGGCGTCGAGAAGGAAGAAACCGACTTCGCAGCCGAAGTTGCTGCTGTCGCGAAGGGCTGATCTTTCAGCCATATTTGGGA
>NZ_JBFUBG010000064.1:0-37121 GCF_056405875.1 Rhizobium sp. P1_E6
GGCTTAAACGGCTGTGACGGAGCCGATTCCATTCATATTTCCTCATACCCGCGGCAGTCACAGGGATGGGAAAGGGTCGCTACCCCTTCAATAGAGGGGCAGCCTGTCGTCCTGGATCAGAATCTCCAGCTTGTTCGCCACATCATCGGTCCAGGCGATGTTTTCGGTAAGCGCCTTCGGGAACAGCCCCGGCAGGTCGAGCAGTGCTTTCGAAACTGCCTCGCCGTTGCGCGGCACACCGTCGAGAAGTGCTGCAATCTCCCCCGCCCGCGGATCACGCAACTCGTAGCGTTCGCCCTTGCGGTCGACCCCAATGGCGTAGCGCATCCACGCTGCAACGGCGATTGCGTAGGTTTCGGCCTTGCTGCCTTTGGCCAGCGCTTCCGTCGCCGGCTCCAGCAGGCGCTGCGGCAGCTTCTGCGTGCCGTCCATGGCAATCTGATAGGTGCGGTGCGCGATAGCCTTGTTTGCAAAGCGCGCTATCAATTCGTCCGCATAGGCGTCAAGATCGATGCCTGGAACCGGATCGAGCGTTTCCGCCGCCGCATTCATGTGCCGACGGGCAAGGGCGGCAAGCCCTGCATCACCCATCACATCGCGGATAAATTCATAGCCTGCTATATAACCGAGATAGGCGAGCAGCGAATGCGCACCATTCAGCATACGCAGCTTCATCTTCTCATAGGCCGAGACTTCCTCGACCATCAGCGCGCCGTGAACCTTCTCCCAGGCCGGTCGGCCATTGGCGAAATGGTCCTCGATCACCCATTGGGTAAAGGGTTCCGTCTCGATCGCCGCCATATCCGTGCGGCCCGTCAGCCGCTTGGCATCGGCGTAGGTCGCATCGGTGCTTGCCGGCGTGATGCGGTCGACCATTGTCGAAGGGAAGGGCACGTTCGCCTCGATCCAGCCATGCAGGTCGGTATCGATGCGGGAGGTGAATTCCAGCACGAGGCGCTTCAGCACGGCACCGTTACTTGGCAGGTTGTCGCAGCTCAGTGGCGTAAAGGGTGCGATGCCCTTCTGCCGGCGACGTGCAAGGCCTTCCACGAGATAGCCAATGACGCCACGCGGCGCATGCCGGTTGGTAAGGTCGGCGACAATATCAGGGTGCTTGAGGTCGAGACCACCCGTTGCCGGATCGAAACCATAGGCCTTTTCCGTCACCGTCATGCTGACGATGCGGATATCAGGGTCTTCAAGCCGCGCCAGAAGGCCTGCTGGATCACGTGGCGCCACATGTGTTTTCAGGATGGAGCCGATCACCTGCGCCGTCGTACCCGAGGTGTCCCGGATCAGCGCCGTATAGAGCCCGTTCTGGGCGCCTAGATTGTCCGCAACATCAGGCGTGCGCAGGCTTGCTACCTCGATGCCCCAATCGCCGCCGGCAGCTGCCAGCGCGCCATCCGTGAAGGGCGCGAAATGAGCGCGGAAGAAGGCACCTGGGCCGAGATGCAGGATGCCGGCTTTCAGCGCATTCCGGTCATAGGCAGGAAGCTTCGCAGTTGGCGCAAGGCCGGTCACGTTCTGCAGTCTGTCGCTCACAGCTTATAGGCCTTCTTTGCATTGCCATAGGAAAGCTCGCGCGCGACGATCTCGGCTTCCTTCCTGGAAATCCGGTGTTCGACAGCAAGTTGCGCCAGGAAACGGCAGATCTCGCGGCGCCAGACGTCGTGGCGCGCGGGGATCGATAGCAGGGCGCGGGTATCGTCGTTGAAGCCGGCGAGATTGGCAAAGCCGGCCGTCTCCACCACCTGATCGAGATAACGGCGGATGCCGAGAGGGCTGTCGTAGAACCACCAGGGCGGGCCGATCATCAGGCAGGCCCAGTGGCCGGCCATAGGCGCCAGCTCGCGGGCATAGGTCGTCTCGTCGAGCGTGAAGAGCAGGATGCGCAAGCCCGGCGCATGGCCGTATTTCGAAAGCAGCGCGTTGAGGCCGCCGACCCAGTCGGTGCGCGTCGGAATATCGGCGCCCATGTTCGGTCCACGGGTTTCGAAAAGCTCGCGGTCGGTATTGCGGCGCGAACCGGCATGGATCTGCATCGTCATGCCGTCTTCGGCAGACAGGCCGGCCATTTCCGTCATCATCTGCCCGCGGAAAAGTTCCGCATCGGCCGCCGAAAGCGGCCCCTTCAGTGCCTTGTCGAGCAGCGCCTGCTTCTCGGTAAGCGGCAGATCGGCGGTAAAGGCGCTCGGTACGCCGTGGTCGGTCGCCGTTGCGCCGAACTGGCGGAAATAGGCGCGCCGCTTGCGATGGGCCTCGATCAGCCCGTCCCACTTGGTAATGTCGCAGCCGCTGATCTCGCCGAACTTGACAAGGTTGTCGCGGAAGCCGACGGCATCAGGATCGGTAACGCTATCGGGGCGGTAGGTGGTGCGCACTTTGCCGATCCAGCCGTCCGCCGCCATCTTCTGGTGATGCGGCAGCGGATCGAGCGCGCCCTCGGTCGTGGCAATTGTTTCGATACCGAAACGCTGATGCAGCGCCCGCGGTCGGAACTCCGGAAGCTTTAGCTGCGCATTGATGTGGTCGTAGAGCGCATCGGCGTTGTCAGTCGTCAGTGGCTCGGTGCAGCCAAGTACGGCCGACATGGCGTGATCGACCCAAAGGCTGGAAGGGGTTCCGCGGAAAAGATGGTATTTGGCGGCGAAAGCACGCCAGATATCACGGCCGCTCGAAACCGTCTTGCCGTCGAGACGCGGTACACCGAGCTGGTCAAGCTTGGTGCCGGTGCTGTGTAGCATACGGAAGAGATAGTGGTCGGGAATGACGAGCAGCGAAGCGGCGTCTTCGAAGGCCTTGTCGTCTGCGAACCAGGACGGTTCGGTGTGCCCGTGCGGGCTGACGATTGGAAGACCGCGCACCGTCTCGTAGAGATCGCGCGCTATTGTCCGCGTTGCCGGATCGGCGGGAAAGAGCCGGTCCGGATGAAGAAAGCCATTGCCTACATCCATCAGTTTTCCTCCCATATGGATATCGGCCTACCCCACATCATGAGGCGCGGCAAGGCCTTTTGGTAACCAAACGGTTCACTTTCGGAATCCTTTGCTTTGGCCCTCGAAACCATTGACGCCCCGGCCTATTTCGGCTTTGGAATGCCACCTGATATCAGGGGAGAAAGCCGATGTCCGACGAGGCAGCCCGCATTACCAGACTGGAAGAAATGCTGGCCCACCAGGCAAAGACGATCGATGAGCTTTCCGATCAGCTTGCCGAACAATGGAAGGTCATGGAGCAGACGCGCGCCAAGCTTGACCGATTGACTGAGCGCTTCCTGAGCCTGGAGGAACAGTCGCTGGAGGCGCCGGCGATCACCAGGCCACCGCATTATTGAACGGACGACGCGCCGCCGCCAGATAGCTGGCCCGCAGCAGGAAAAGCGGTTTCGCGCTTCCGCTCTTTGCGATATAGCCCGGAAAGACGAAGCTGAACGAGAGACATCCCATGGCGGCCACCATCCGTTATCACCAAGGCGATATTTCCGCGGCGGATGCCGCCCGTTACACCGGGGCGATCGCGATCGATACCGAAACGCTCGGCCTCGTGCCGCGCCGGGATCGTCTCTGCGTCGTGCAGCTTTCGCCGGGTGACGGCTCTGCGGACGTGATCCGTATTGCGGCTGGTCAGAAGGAAGCTCCGAACTTGGTCGCGCTGCTTGCCGATCCGACACACCAGAAGATCTTTCATTACGGCCGTTTCGACATCGCCGTGCTCTTCCATACGTTCGATGTCACCACGACGCCGGTCTTCTGCACGAAGATCGCCTCCCGCCTGACCCGTACCTACACGGATCGCCACGGCCTGAAGGATAATCTCAAGGAGATGCTTGAAGTCGATATCTCCAAGGCGCAGCAATCCTCCGACTGGGCTGCCGAAACACTTTCACAGGCGCAGCTCGAATACGCTGCCTCCGACGTGCTCTATCTGCATGCGCTGCGTGACAAGCTCAATCAGCGCCTCATTCGTGACGGCCGTCTGGAGCATGCGACGGCCTGCTTCGAATTCCTGCCGACACGAGCCAAGCTTGATCTTCTCGGCTGGGAAGAGGCGGATATCTTCGCCCATAGCTGAGTCAGCATTTCATTGGAAATGCTGATTGGCCCGCGGATAACACGTCCGCGGTCGTTAGCTATTCGTTAAGGGATTTTCAGTAACATTATCATTAATTTTTATGCATTCGACGGCGCAAAAAGTGCGCCGGTGCGGACAGGAGGATCTGCCAGGATGCAAGGGGCCGGATGAGCGCGGTCTCTTTGTAAAACCTGCTTTCATAGCCACTTTGCGAAAGGAGCATGCCTGTGTTGTCTCCCGTTCGTTCAGCGTCCAATGCAAGTCTTTCTTCTCAGGGCCAGACGGCGGCAATCGTTGCCGGCGGCCTCGGCCGGTCGGTGGTCGCCCCCACCCCGGTGAATGCAGTTGAAGCAGCCGACCTCAATGCCGCGATTGCCGGCAAGCTCAATATCCTGCTCATTGCCGCGCGCCAGCGCATGATTGAAGCGCTTCTCGACATCATCAATGCCACCGGGCGCACCATGTCCCTGCAGCGCGGCGAAGGCGAATCCGATCAGGCTTTTGCCACTCGTGTCGCCGAGGCCATCCGCCGCATGCCCGACGCCGCAATTGATGCGGTCGAGCGCCAGCTTTCCGATGATGGCCACAGTCTGCCACTGAGGATGGTCGCCGCGGCCCTCAAGAATCCCACTGGTCCGGAAGCCGCACGTGTCATCTCCTATCTGGAGATCATCAGCCATAAGGACAGGGATCTCGCAGCCCGCGCCGTTGTCCGCTCTTATCGCCAGAATGATGGGGCGCCGCCGCGTATCGAGACGCGGCCGGAAATCCAGCTGCAGCAAGACAACCTGCCCACCGCACGCCAGCCCGCCGCAAAGCCGGCTGCGGGAATGCCTGATCTCGCCGAACAAACCGCTTCGGCAGAAGCACCTGTTGTCGGGGCGGTCGATCTAACCGTCGAGGACCAACAGACCGGCGGTCGGGGCCAGTCTGCGACGGTGATGCAAGAAACTTCGCCGCTGGCAGTCATGCTGCGAGAGACGGAAGAAGTCCAGCCTGCGCCGGCGGAGCAGGAAGTGGTCGAACCGGAACAGGTTAAAGCCGCTGAGCAGTCTCAGCCGGAACAGCAGGCAATCTCCGCCAAGGCCGATCCGGTTATCCCGCGCAACTGGACCGGTATCGTCAGCTCCATGACCGAGCAGGTTTCGCAGATGATCGCAACGATCATCCGCGAGCAGGAAGCCGCCGTCCTATTGACGGAGACGCCTGTCGAAGCCGCTGTCGAAATCGATGCGATGCTGGACGAGGCCGTCATCAGCGAGGCGACGGAGAGCCTGGTTCGAACGACCCCGGAAGATGTGCTCGAGCCTGCATCTGCCCAGGCCTCTCGCCCGTCCCAGGCGGAAATCGCTGCTGTTGCCCAGACGGCGCGTCCCGCCCGCGAAATCGTTGCGCAGCCGCAAACGGTTCCCGTCGCAGTCGTCGAAACGCTCTCTTATGTTCCGCTCGCGGCCCGCATGCCAGAAGGCCTTCCCTACGCGCAAACCCCTTATCAGTTCGCCCGCGATGAATATAAGGCGACCAAGGCGGACGAGCCTCCTCAGCGCCATCATGAAAATGGTGGCTCGCAGGATCAGCAGCAGCAGGCGCAATCCGGTCAGGGCGGCGACGAGCAGCAGGCCGGCGGGGAGGAAGCCCCGCGGGAGGAGAGGCGCCAGCCGAAAATGTTTGATCCCGATCCGTCTACTGCTCCGGCAACGGTCGCCGATCCGGTCTATGCCCTCTACCAGCGCATGGTCGGCTGGGAATAATTCCAGACATTCCCTTAAGACAAAAAAACCCGCCGGAGCGATCCGGCGGGTTCTTATTTCAATGGATCAGCGAAGGATTATTCGCCGCGGTTCTTCAGAGCCGCGCCGAGGATGTCGCCGAGCGAAGCGCCCGAGTCGGACGAACCGAACTGAGCAACGGCTTCCTTCTCTTCCGCGATCTCCAGAGCCTTGATGGACAGCATGATCTTGCGGTCCTTCTTGGAGAAGTTGGTGACGCGGGCATCTACGGTCTGGCCGACCGAGAAGCGTTCCGGACGCTGTTCGTCGCGATCGCGAGCGAGATCGGCGCGACGGATGAAGGAAGTGATGTCCTCGTGGCTGACGAGCTTCACTTCGATACCGCCGTCGTTGACAGCGATGACTTCGCAAGAAACGACTGCATTCTTGCGCAGGTCGCCGGAAGCAGCGGCTTCACCGACCGCATCCTTGCCGAGCTGCTTGATGCCGAGCGAGATGCGTTCCTTCTCGACATCGACGTCGAGAACGACAGCCTTGACGACGTCACCCTTGTTGAACTCCTCGATGACCTGTTCGCCCGGACGGTTCCAGTCGAGGTCGGAGAGGTGAACCATGCCGTCGACATCGCCGTCGAGGCCGATGAACAGGCCGAATTCGGTCTTGTTCTTGACTTCGCCTTCGACTTCAGTGCCGGCCGGATGGCTGCGGGCGAATGCTGCCCACGGGTTTTCCAGCGTCTGCTTGAGGCCGAGCGAGATACGGCGCTTGGACGGATCGACTTCGAGAACGACGACTTCGACTTCCTGGCTCGTGGACAGGATCTTGCCGGGGTGAACGTTCTTCTTGGTCCAGGACATTTCCGAGATGTGGATCAGGCCTTCGATGCCCGGCTCCAGCTCGACGAACGCACCGTAGTCGGTGATGTTCGTAACGGTACCGGAGATCTTCTTGCCTTCCGGATACTTGGCCTGGATGCCATCCCACGGATCGGACTCGAGCTGCTTCATGCCGAGCGAGATACGGTGGGTTTCCTGGTTGATGCGGATGATCTGAACCTTGACCTGCTGGCCGATGTTCAGGATTTCCGACGGATGGTTCACACGGCGCCATGCCATGTCGGTGACGTGCAGCAGGCCGTCGATGCCGCCGAGGTCAACGAACGCACCGTAATCGGTGATGTTCTTGACGACGCCGTCAACAACCTGGCCTTCTTCGAGGTTCTGAACGATTTCAGAACGCTGCTCGGCACGGGATTCCTCCAGAACCGTACGGCGCGAAACCACGATGTTGCCGCGGCGCTTGTCCATCTTGAGGATTTCGAAGGGCTGCGGGTTGTGCATCAGCGGAGTAACGTCGCGGATCGGACGAATGTCGACCTGAGAACGCGGCAGGAAGGCGATCGCACCGTCGAGGTCGACCGTGAAGCCACCCTTGACCTGGTTGAAGATAACGCCTTCGACGCGCTCGCCAGCTTCGAACTTGGCTTCGAGCTTGACCCAGCTTTCTTCGCGGCGAGCCTTCTCGCGCGACAGAACTGCTTCGCCGAGCGCGTTTTCGATACGCTCAACGTAGACTTCGACTTCGTCGCCAACCTTGAGCTGGCCATCCTTGGCGCGAGCGCCGAATTCCTTGAGCGCGATGCGGCCTTCGACCTTCAGGCCGACGTCAACAACGGCGACATCCTTTTCGATGCCCGTGACGATACCCTTGGTAACATAGCCTTCGGCCAGATCGTTCTTGGCAAAGGACTCTTCGAGAAGGGCCGCGAAATCCTCGCGAGAGGGAGTAGCTACTGACATAAAATCTCCTGCGTGGCCTTCGATAGCTTCAAGGCTCACGTATGCGCCGGTTGGTTCGAGTTAAATGGGCCTGAACCCAGTCCGCCCTCGTTTAAGAAGGCAATCCGGCGCTTGGACGGAATTTCAGGCTTGCTTTCGCATGAGCGTCCCGCGCACGAAGCACGGAAAATCGCTTGTCTTAGGCATTTCGGTTCAAAGCGGCGTCGATAAACGACTTTGCAGCTTGAAACGCGGCTTCTATACTCATTTCCGACGTGTCAAGCAAGTGCGCATCGACCGCCGGTTTCATCGGGCTGTCCGCCCTGTTCATGTCGCGATCGTCGCGTCGTTTGACGTCCTCGAAAATCGCATCGAAATTCGCCGAGCCACCCTTGCCGACGATCTCGTCGTAGCGGCGTCTGGCGCGAACCTCCGGCGATGCCGTCACATAAAGTTTCACCGGTGCGCCAGGGCAGACGACGGTGCCGATATCGCGCCCGTCGAGAACCGTCCCCGGCAACTTCCCGGAAAACCGCCGCTGCGCCTCCACCAGCGCCCGGCGAACCGCCGGCATCACGGCAATCTTTGAGGCGGCTTCGCCAATCTCGTGTCTCGAGAGTATATCGCGATCGAGCCCGGCCAGTTCAACCTCGCGCGCCATCTTTTCAGCAACCGTCTCGTCGTCGAGAGGCAGCCCGGCATCGATGAGCGCCTTGGCCGTCGCCCGGTAGGTGAGGCCGGTATCGAGGTGGTGGAAGCCGTATTGCTCCGCGATCCGGCGCGAAAGCGTGCCCTTGCCCGCCGCGGCCGGGCCGTCGATGGCGATGATAAAGCTGTCGGTCATCAATTCATTCCGTGCCAAGGCCGCCGTAGCGGCGCACCAGTTCCTGCATTTCGGCCTGCTCTGCCATCTCGTCCAGGCCCTTGGCAACACCTTCGCGGTCGGCGATAGGTCGGTTCTGGCTCACCTTCCACTTGCCCTCGATCTCGGCGATCTCGATTTCGACGCCGATGATGCCCTTGAGTTGGGCACGGATGAAATCGTCAGGCGCATCACCGACCGACCAGGGCCTTGCGCGCTGACCTTCCTGTTCGCCTGTAATTGCGTTGATCTGCGAAAGCAGCCAGCCTTCGTCCTCGATCACCCGGGCGGCCCCGCGCGCCTGCACGATCGCATAGTTCCAGGTCGGCACGACTTTGCCGGTCTCTGCTTTGGTCTTGTACCAGGATGGCGTGACATAGGAATTGGCGCCCTGGAAGACGGCAAGCACCGGCGCGCCGGCCGCGATATCGCGCCACTGCCCGTTCGCCCGTGCCAGATGCAGCCGCAGCATTCCCTTCTCAGAGGCCTCGGCATCGAGATGGAAGGGCACCGAATTGGCGATAAGCCCGGAATTGCCCGCCGTAATCAGCAGGCCAAGCGGATGGGCGCGGATCAGCGCATGCTGCACGCCAAGGTCTTCCTCGCGGAAATGTGGTGGCTGGTACATGTCAGGCCTGCTCGATCTTCGCCCCAAGGCTCTCCATCAGAGCCATGAACTGCGGAAAGCTGGTTGCGATCATACTGCTGTCGTCAATGCCGACAGGATGCTCCGAAGCCAGCCCCATGACAAGGAAGCTCATGGCGACGCGATGGTCGAGATGTGTGCTTACCCGCTCACTTGCGGCACAACCGAGCCCCTTGCCATCCGGCCTGCCGGTGACGGAAAGCCAATCCTTGCCTTCCTCGCATTCGACGCCGTTGAGCTTCAGCCCTTCCGCGACGGCTGAGAGCCGGTCGGACTCCTTGACCCGCAGTTCCTGCAGGCCATTCATGACCATCCGGCCCTTGGCGAAGGCGGCGGCGACGGCAAGAACCGGATATTCATCGATCATCGAAGGTGCCCGCTCTGCCGGCACGGTGACGCCGGTCAGCTCGGAATGGCGCGCGCGCAGATCAGCAACATCCTCGCCGCCCGTAAAGCGTGGATTGAGGATTTCGATATCGGCGCCCATTTCCTGCAGCGTCAGGATCAGCCCGGTTCTGGTCGGATTCATCAGCACATTGGAAATGGTGATGTCCGAGCCCGGCACCAGCAAAGCCGCGACGAGCGGGAAAGCGGCAGAGGAGGGATCGCCGGGTACGTCGATAGTCTGTCCGGTCAGCTTGCCGCGGCCTTGCAGCCGGATCGTCCGCGTGCCGTCCGTGTCGGTCTCCACGGATAGGTCCGCGCCGAAGCCGATCAGCATCCTTTCCGTATGGTCGCGCGTAATCGCCGGCTCAATGACCGTCGTCACACCTGGTACATTGAGGCCGGCCAGCAATACCGCCGATTTCACCTGCGCGGAGGCCACGGGCAGGGTGTAGCGGATCGGGGCCGGCGTTTCAGGCCCACGCAGCATGACCGGCAGGCGGTCGCCCTCCATGGCCTTCACCTGCACGCCCATCCTGCGCAAGGGATCGAGCACGCGGACCATCGGCCGCCGAGAGAGCGAGGCGTCGCCGGTGAAGACTGTGTCGAAGTCGTAGACGCCGGCAAGGCCCATGGTCAGGCGCGCGCCGGTACCGGCATTGCCGAAATCGAGCGGTATTTCAGGTGCAAGCAATGCGCCATTGCCTGTTCCATTGATGATCCATGCGCCGCCATCCTGATGGATTATGGCGCCCATGGCCTGCATCGCCTTGCCGGTATTCACCACATCCTCGCCTTCGAGGAGCCCAGTGACACGTGTTTCCCCCGATGCCAGTCCGCCGAGCATGAAAGCGCGATGCGAGATCGACTTGTCGCCCGGAATACGGACGGTTCCGGAAAGGCCGGAGGATTTGCGAGTGAGGGCCGGCTTCAATGCGAAACCCTGCGACATGGGTTAACCCTTTGCAAAGGCAATACATTCAGATCGCTTACGCCCCGGTGACGGGGTGTTTTTCCGACCGGCCTTGCGACAATCGCGGCTGGTTAGCACAAACTTGCCGAACGGTCATCCGGAATGGCGGCGAAAAGCCTGAAGTGCCCTATGAAGTTTAGCTTTGACATGAGAAGCCGTAGCGATTATGGGGACCGGCTTATAAATTCCGAATAGAACGCCGGTTTGACGGCATTTGCCGAATTTCTCATTCGGCCATTCTCACGAGGCTTATAGTGGCGAAAGCGGAACTTGGTACAAAGCGCACTGATCCGGAAACCGGCAAGAAGTTCTACGATCTGAACCGGGATCCGATCGTCTCCCCTTATACCGGCAAATCCTATCCCCTGTCCTTCTTCCAGGAAACCTCGGCACTCGCCGAAGTTCAGGATGATGACGAGGTTGCTGAAGTCGATACCGAAAACACCGAAGTCGAACTGGTTTCGCTCGAAGACGCAGATGACGCCGCTTCCGGCGACGATATCCCTGATATCGGCGACGACGATGTCGAAGTCGAAGGCGATGACGACGATACTTTCCTCGAAGTTGATGAAGATGACGAGGATGACGACATGAGCGACATCATCGGCGTCACCGGCGACGAAGACGAAGTCTGATCGACGAATATCGGCCCGGATGACAAAAATATTCCGGGCCGGATTTTTTAGGCTTGCCATCTGCGAAAACCGCAAGTAATAAGCCGCCACTCCAGAGGAAACGCCTCCGGAGTATCCCAGGACCGGCGCAAGCTGGACCACCCTGATGGGGCTATAGCTCAGCTGGGAGAGCGCTTGCATGGCATGCAAGAGGTCAGCGGTTCGATCCCGCTTAGCTCCACCAAACTTCTCCGAATACATTTTAATGGGCATTTCAGGTCAGCATAACTGACATTTGTCAGCGATTGCTCAGTTGTCGGTTTGCCAACAGCTAAAAACGGGTTTTCATATCTGTCGTCGAAGCCTGCCGATTCGACGCTTCCCGGACGCGAACCATGACACGAGCAAGACGCCGCCGCATCATCAGAACCCGCAGGACTACAACCGGGCTGGCGTTGGTTGGCTCGATCTCCTTTCTGGCTGGAATGACGGATGCGACTGGCCTGCTTCTGACCGGCGACTTCGTTTCCTTCATGACCGGCAATACGACACGGGCGGCCCTTGCGCTGAGCAGTGGCGACGTCAGGCATGCCGCAGTGCTTGTGTCGGCCATCATCGTCTTCGTGCTGGGAAATGCCGCCGGCATCGTCGTCGCTCACCGCGCCGTGCGGCGTATCTTCGTGGTGCTCTGCTGCGTCAGCCTCATGCTGGCGCTCGCCTCGATGATGACGCTGCAGGATCTGCTGATGCCACGCTTCTACTTGATCGTGCTTGCCATGGGCATGGTAAATGCCGCGGTCGAGCATATAGAGGGCCTGCCGATCGGTCTGACCTATGTGACCGGCGCGCTCTCGCGCTTCGGCCGCGGCATAGGTCGCTGGATCATCGGCGACCGGCGTCTCGACTGGACGATCCAGGTCGTGCCATGGGGCGGCATGGTGCTCGGCGCCATCAGCGGAGCTCTCATAACGCATCATGTGGGCGCGCAGGCGCTGTGGCTGGTTTCCGTTTTCGCAATGGCGCTGGCGATTGCGGCCCTGTTCATTCCCCGCCCGCTGCAGCGGCGGTTCAATCAAAAGATCGCAACTCCCCAACCGCATCCGGCGCGCGCCAGGTAACGGCAATCATTGCGATCGCTCTCGAATCGGGTAGGAAGGCCAGACGCTACCTGGCGAGGAGTTGAACGTGTTCGTATTTTCCAAGCTCGTCTGGATCTTTGGCCAGCCTCTGTCGCTGGCTTTTTTCTGCGCTCTGCTGCCCTGATCGCCGGGTTATTGCGTTGGCGTATTTTCAGTGCACTCGGCGCAGCGGGGGCGGTCATCCTCCTTTTCGTCACGCTCTTTACGACATCAGGCAACTATCTGCTGCAGGGGCTGGAGGAACGTTTCCCGAAGCCGGGCAGCGATCCTGACGACGTCAAATGCATGATCGTGCTCGGCGGCGCATTTGAGAACGACGTGAATACCGCTCGTCACGGGATCGAGTTCGCCGATGGTGCGGACCGCTTTATCGAAGCACTACGTTTGGCGCAGAAATATCCGCAATCCCGCATCCTGGTGTCGGGTGGCGACGGGTCGCTCTCTGGAACTTATGAAGGGGACGCGGCCGCTTCCAAACGCTTCTTCCCGATCTTCGGCATCGGCAAAGAGCGTCTCGTCGAGGAAACGCAGTCGCGTACGACCTACGAAAACGCTGTTAACACCAGGGAATTCCTGGCGCAGCAGGGCCTCTCGAATTGCCTGCTGATCACCTCGGCCTTCCACATGCCGCGCTCGGTTGGCCTCTTCCGCAAACTCGGCATCGCTATCGTGCCTTGGCCAACGGATTATCGCACGACCGGCAATGTCAGCCTCGGCCTGGATTTTACCCAGCCGAGCTTGAACGCCCAAAACTTCGGGACCGCCCTTCGCGAATGGTACGGCCTCGTCGGTTACTACCTCGCTGGCCGCAACACGCTGCTCTTTCCGAGCTGAGGACTATTTCTTGGAAATGGTAACGAACTTCGTACCGCGTACGCGGGTGGTGACTATGCACGGGTCGCCGCCGGTACGGTCGCAGAAGCGCGGGCTCATTTTCATGGCGAGCACCATGTTGCCGAAGCGCTGCACGAAGTCGTAGCCGAAGATCTGCGCGGTCGCGATCATGAAGTAGCCGCCTTCAGCCACCTGCAGATAGAAATTATAGGTGCAACCGTCTTCATTGCACTGCGGACCCTTCTGGCCGTCGCAGGTGAGTTCCCCCTCGTTAATGACGACATCCATGAGCCCGTCATTATTGATATCCTGGCGGATCAGGAAGCCGTCACCGAAGGATGCTTCCGTGCACTTTTCCTGGAAATGCTTCTTCTCGTAGATCTCCGGGTCGGAGATCAGCGATTGCTGTGCAAAGGCCGCAACCGGCATGACCAGCAGCAAAATGACGTTCAGGAGTACGGGCAGCAGCTTCACGGCTTTCCTCTTATGGATAAAGGCTCTCTGGCCTTCCATTCTGTATGCGCCGCCTTGCGCCGCCCTTGCCGCAATGATTCAGTGTGCCTCGTTCCGCCGGTCTGGAGGCCTCAATGTCATTGCTCGTCTATCTCGATTACGCCGGCATTGCCCTCTTTGCCGCAACCGGCGCGCTGGCGGCCTCGCGCAAGCAGCTCGACCTGATCGGTTTCCTGTTTTTCGCGATCGTCACGGGGACGGGCGGCGGCACCGTGCGCGATATCATTCTCGGCCGCGTGCCGGTCTTCTGGGTCTTGAACCCTTTCTATATCGTCATCTGCTGTATTGCGGGTGTCGTCGTCTTCTTTACCGCCCATCTCCTGGAATCGCGCTATCGCCTCCTGATCTGGCTCGATGCGGTCGGTCTTGCCGCCTATTGCGTGCTCGGCGCCGCCAAGGGGCTGGCCGCCACCGGCTCGCCGACGATCGCCATTGTCACCGGTGCGCTCACGGCAACCTTTGGCGGCATCCTGCGTGATCTCCTGGCAAATGAACCGTCCGTGCTGCTGCGCCCGGAAATCTACGTGACGGCGGCCCTGGTGGGGTCTGGCGTCTTTACCGGCGTCAATGCGCTTGGCGCCGAGCTCTACATCGCATCGGCCTGCGGGGTCGCGGCAGCCTTCGCGGTGCGCGGCGGCGCCCTGTGGTTCGGCTGGACATTCCCGACCTACAAGCACATGCCCGGCCGGCATCCTGACGATGTGATGTGAAAATCAGCTCTGCTTCTGCCGTAGACGGATCACCACGTCGACATGGGCGATTTCCATGCCCTCGGGCGGCGACGGCAGATTGGCGATGGTCAGATTGCTGATCGGAATATCGAGCACCTCGTTTTCGCCTTCGACGAAAAAGTGATGGTGATCGGAGACATTGGTGTCGAAATAGGTCCTGGCGCTCTCGACGGCGAGAACCCGGATCAGGCCGGCTTCCGTGAACTGGTGAAGCGTATTGTAGACCGTCGCGAGCGAAACCGGCACGCCGGCAGTAACCGCTTCCTCGTGCAGTTCTTCGACGGTCAAGTGCCGGTCGCCCTTGGCAAACAGGAGATCGCCAAGCGCAACGCGCTGGCGGGTGGGACGCAGGCCTGCACTGCGCAGCCTGACCTCAATGGCGATCGGGGCTTCACCCGTCATTAACACCAACTCCGGTTATTCTGGCGAAAAGCAATCATGTTTGTTCAAGCGATATAACTTTTGCGCAAAAGCCTTTCAATAGTTCAATGGGGACAAGAACCTTCGAAAGGCCGCAAAAACGGGCTTTTGACGCAATTAGGTCTGGTCGAGGCCTTGGCCTTCCTGTATGCGACCACCAAATACTGGCTCAAGCCGGGTCCGGAACCAAGAAATGAAGCTGCCATGCTTGCGCTTCATTTTCTGGTGAACTTGGACTAAAGACACACATCCATCGCCAAGAACGCGGGGGGAAACAGAGATTTATGACGACCGGACAGTCCAGCTACTCGTATGAAGAACTTATCGCCTGCGCACATGGCAAGCTCTTCGGGCCTGGCAATGCGCAGCTGCCTTTGCCGCCCATGCTGATGGTTCATCGGATCACGGACATTTCTGAAACAGGTGGCGCCTTCGACAAGGGCTATCTGCGAGCCGAATACGATGTTCGCCCCGACGACTGGTATTTCCCCTGCCACTTCGAAGGCAATCCCATCATGCCGGGCTGCCTCGGCCTTGACGGCATGTGGCAGTTGACCGGTTTCTACCTGGGTTGGCTCGGTGAACCGGGCCGCGGCATGGCGCTTTCGACGGGCGAAGTAAAGTTCAAGGGCATGGTCCGTCCGCATACGAAGCTGATTGAATACGGTATCGACTTCAAGCGTGTCATGCGCGGACGTCTGGTGCTCGGCACCGCCGACGGCTGGCTGAAGGCGGATGGCGAAACCATTTACCAGGCGACCGACCTTCGCGTCGGTCTCTCGAAAGATAAGACGGCCTAAAAACCGCATTTCGAGCGGCTCACGAAACAACAAGGGTTTGAGCAGATGAGACGGGTAGTTGTCACGGGTCTGGGTATCGTGTCTTCGATCGGAAACGACGCGGCCGAAGTCACCGAATCCTTGCGGCAGGCAAAGTCGGGTATTTCCTTCTCCAACGATTTCGCCGAGCACGGCTTCAAGTGCCAGGTCTGGGGCAGCCCCAAGCTCGGCTCGGAGAAACTGGCCGAACTGGTCGACCGCCGCGCCATGCGTTTCCTTTCGCAGGGCGGCGCCTGGAATCATGTGGCCATGAAGCAGGCGATTGCCGATTCCGGCCTGGAAGACAAAGACTACAGCGAAAACGAGCGCGTCGGCATCATCATGGGATCCGGCGGCCCGTCAACGCGCACGCTCATCGAAGCGGCCGAGATCACCGTCAAGAACAACAGCCCGAAGCGTATCGGCCCCTTTGCCGTGCCGAAGGCCATGTCTTCGACCGCATCCGCGACGCTCGCCACCTGGTTCAAGATTCACGGCGTCAACTATTCGATCTCGTCTGCCTGCTCGACCTCTGCGCACTGCATCGGCAACGCCGTGGAAATGATCCAGTGGGGCAAGCAGGACATGATGTTTGCCGGCGGTCATGAAGATCTCGACTGGACGATGTCGAACCTCTTCGACGCCATGGGCGCCATGTCCTCCAAGTACAACGACACGCCGGATACCGCTTCCCGCGCCTACGACGTCAGCCGTGACGGTTTCGTCATCGCCGGCGGCGCTGGTGTGCTCGTCCTCGAGGAACTGGAACATGCCAAGGCGCGCGGTGCCAAGATCTATGCCGAAATCATCGGCTACGGCGCGACCTCCGACGGCTATGACATGGTCGCACCCTCGGGCGAAGGGGCCATTCGCTGCATGCGTCAGGCGCTGGCGACCGTGAAGGGCGATGTCGATTATATCAACACGCACGGCACGTCGACGCCGGTCGGCGACAGCAAGGAAATCGGCGCCATCCGTGAAGTTTTCGGCGACAAGATTCCGCATATTCAGTCCACCAAGTCACTGACGGGCCATTCGCTGGGAGCTGCCGGCGTTCAGGAATCGATCTATTCCCTGCTGATGATGCAGGAAGGCTTCGTCGGCGAAAGCGCGCATATCAAGGAACTCGATCCGGAATTCGAAGGCGTGCCGATCGTCCGCAAACGCATCGACAATGCGAAGATCGACATCGCTCTCTCCAATTCCTTCGGCTTCGGCGGCACCAACGCCACGCTCGTGTTCCAGCGCTATAACGGATAACAATATGACCGGAATCATGCAGGGTAAGCRCGGCCTCATCATGGGCGTCGCAAACAACCATTCTATCGCCTGGGGGATTTCGAAGGCGCTCGCTGCCCAGGGCGCGGAACTGGCTTTCACTTTCCAGGGCGATGCACTCGGCAAGCGCGTCAAGCCGCTTGCCGCCGAAGTCAATTCCGATTTTATTCTACCCTGCGATGTCGAGGATATTGCTTCGGTCGATACGGTCATCGACGCGCTCAAGGAGCGTTGGGGCAAGCTGGATTTCATCGTCCATGCCATCGGCTTTTCCGACAAGAACGAGCTGAAGGGCCTCTACGCCGATACGACGCGCGAGAACTTCAGCCGTACCATGGTTATTTCCTGTTTCTCCTTCACGGAGATCGCCAAGCGCTGCGCTCCGCTGATGGAAGACGGCGGCACCATGCTGACGCTGACCTATAACGGCTCGACGCGCGTCATTCCGAACTACAACGTCATGGGCGTCGCCAAGGCCGCTCTGGAAGCCTCCGTGCGCTATCTGGCGGCGGATTACGGCCAGCGCGGCATCCGCGTCAACGCCATTTCGGCAGGCCCGATCCGCACGCTCGCCGGCGCCGGTATTTCCGATGCCCGCGCCATCCTGTCGTGGAACCAGCGCAATGCGCCGCTGCGCAAGACCGTCACCATCGATCAGGTCGGCAGCTCGGCGCTGTACCTGCTTTCGGATCTCTCGACGGGCGTGACGGGCGAAATCCATTTCGTGGATGCAGGCTACAACATCACCTCCATGCCGACGCTGGAGACGCTGCGCAGGGCAGACGTCGAGTAAGGCGAGCAAGGCTTAAAAAGAAAAGGCGGCCATCGGCCGCCTTTTTTATTTCCGTGCCCACAACACCTTGAAGCGGGCATTGCGGCAGGTTTCGCCGCTATCCTTGAAATGCTCAGCAAGAACCGGTTCATACGGCAGGCCGCGATTGGCCACCAGCATGAGCCGTCCGCCGCCGCGCAGTGAAGAGGCGGCGGTCTTGATCATTGCCTGGCCGAGCGAAGGCTCGGCCGCGTGACCTTCATGGAAGGGCGGGTTCATGATGACGAGATCGTATTTGTCCCGCACCGGCTCGCCCGCCACATCGTGCCAGAAGAAGCGCGTGGGCGCGTGCGGGCAGTTCTCCGCCAGATTGGCCTTGGCGGCCTCCAGGGCCTCGTAACTGGCTTCGTAGAGGTCGAGGCGGGCAAGGTTCGGAGACTTCTGCGCCATTTCAACGGAGAGATAGCCCCAGCCGGCGCCGAAATCAGCCACATCGCCGGTAAAATCGGTCGGCAGGCGTGAGGCGAGAAGCTGCGAACCGGCATCGAGCCGATCATGCGAGAACATGCCAGGCGAGGCAATGAAGCGGCCGTCGACGCGCACCGGCGACTTCCCGAACTTCGAAACGATCTCGCTGACATCGGCCGGCCGGCCGAACCAGAAGGCAACGCCATGATATTTCGGCATATGCTCGGTATCGAGGCCGAAACCTTCCACCCTCTTGCGCAACGGCTGGATACCGTCTTCCTTGCCGCCGGCGACGACGATCAGCCCGCCGGCCTTCACGCGGGAAAGGGCAGCGGCAATATTGGCCTCGTTTTCGCCCTTGTGCTTGTTGCAGAGCACAAGGCCCGCATCATAGGCTTCACCGTCGATCTCCGGCGTTGCCTCGACGCGTTGCGCCAGAAGCTGCCTGTAGAGCGGCTTGAAGCCCTGCACGGCAGCCAGAGACGCGGCAAAGCCCTCGGGCAGTACAAAGCCTGCCTCTGCGCCAAGGAAGAGCACACGCTCGCCTTCGCCGGGCGACGCTACTGTTTCGCTGGCAAAGGGGTGAAAGAGAGTTTTAAGCGTTTCGCTGCTCATGGTCTGGTCCCGTCATCTGGAGCAATTCCAGGGAAAGTGCGCGGCGGTTTTTGATCCGAAGTTGCGCAAAGGTCGAATACAAAAAGGGCGCGGAAACAGTCCCGCGCCCGAATATCAACGGAGAAGGCGCGGCTTATTCGGCCGCTTCATCCTTCTTCTTGTCGCCCTTTTCGGCAGCCGGGATTTCCTGGCCGTTGGCCTGGTCGACAACCTTCATGGACAGGCGAACCTTGCCGCGCTCGTCGAAGCCGAGCAGCTTGACCCAGACCTTGTCGCCTTCCTTGACGACATCCTGTGTCTTCGCGACACGCTCGGAAGCAAGCTGCGAGATGTGTACGAGACCGTCACGGGCGCCGAAGAAGTTGACGAAGGCGCCGAAGTCGGCGGTCTTGACAACAGTACCTTCGTAGATCTGGCCGATTTCCGGCTCGGCAACGATCGAGTGGATCCACTTGCGGGCGGCTTCGATTTCCTTGCCCGAGGAGGAGGCGATCTTGACGGTGCCGTCGTCCTCGATGTTGATCTTCGCGCCCGTCTTTTCGACGATTTCGCGGATGACCTTGCCACCCGAGCCGATGACTTCGCGGATCTTGTCGACCGGAATGTTCATGACTTCGATGCGCGGAGCGAATTCGCCGAGCTGGCCGCGGCTTTCGGTAATGGCCTTCGCCATTTCGCCGAGGATGTGGGCACGACCACCCTGTGCCTGGCCAAGCGCGACCTTCATGATCTCTTCGGTGATACCGGCGATCTTGATGTCCATCTGCAGTGAAGTGATGCCGTCGGCAGTACCCGCTACCTTGAAGTCCATGTCGCCGAGGTGGTCTTCGTCACCCAGAATGTCGGAAAGGACGGCGAAGCGGTCGCCTTCCAGGATCAGGCCCATGGCGATACCGGCAACCGGCTTGGCGAGCGGTACACCTGCATCCATCAGAGCGAGCGAGGTGCCGCAGACGGTAGCCATCGAGGACGAGCCGTTCGACTCGGTGATCTCGGAGACCACGCGCAGCGTGTAAGGGAACTGCTCAGGCGTCGGCAGCATCGGACGGATGGCACGCCATGCGAGCTTGCCATGGCCGATTTCACGGCGACCCGGGGAGCCCATGCGGCCGGTCTCACCAACCGAGTAGGGAGGGAAGTTGTAATGGAGCAGGAAGCGCTCCTTGTACATGCCCGTCAAGGAATCGACATACTGTTCGTCTTCGCCGGTGCCGAGCGTGGCAACGACGATCGCCTGCGTTTCACCGCGGGTGAAGAGTGCCGAACCATGCGTGCGCGGCAGGAGGCCGACTTCCGAAACGATCGGGCGAACGGTCGACAGGTCGCGACCGTCGATGCGGCTTTTGGTGTCGAGGATGTTCCAGCGAACGATCTTGGCCTGCAGGTGCTTGAAGACGGCGCCGATGACTTCGGCAGAGTACTTCGGCTCAACGCCTTCCGGGAAGAAGTGAGCCTTGACCTTTGCCTTGACGGCGTCGACGGCTGCGTAGCGGTCGGCCTTCTGGGTGATCTTGTAGCCTTCGCGCAGTTCAGCTTCGAAATGCTTGAGCATTTCGGCTTCCAACTCGGAGTAGTCCTCCGGCTGGAAATCGCGGGGCTCCTTGGCAGCCACTTCAGCAAGCTTGATGATCGCGTCGAGAACCGGCTGGAAGCCCTTGTGGCCGAACATGACCGCGCCGAGCATGACTTCTTCGTTGAGTTCCTTGGCTTCGGATTCAACCATCAGAACGGCATCGTAGGTACCGGCAACGACGAGGTCCAGGGTCGACTCGTCCATTTCGTCGAGATGCGGGTTCAGAACATATTCGCCGTTGATGTAGCCGACGCGCGCACCGCCGACCGGACCCATGAAGGGAACGCCCGACAGCGTCAGGGCAGCCGAGGTCGCGATCATGGACAGGATGTCCGGATTGTTCTCAAGGTCATGCTGGACGACGGTGACGACGACCTGCGTGTCGTTCTTGTAGCCTTCCGGGAAGAGCGGGCGGATCGGACGGTCGATCAGGCGGGAAACGAGGGTTTCGTTTTCGCTTGGACGTCCCTCGCGCTTGAAGTAGCCGCCGGGGATCTTGCCGGCTGCGTAGGTCTTTTCCTGGTAGTTGACCGTCAGCGGGAAGAAGTCCTGGCCCGGCTTTGGCGCCTTGGCCGAAACGACGGTCGCAAGAACCACGGTTTCGCCATAGGTGGCGAGAACGGCGCCGTCAGCCTGGCGGGCGATCTTGCCGGTTTCGAGCTTGAGAGGGCGGCCGGCCCACTCGATTTCTACGGTATGTGTATCGAACATGTCTTGTCCTTCAATGCAGCCAACGCGCCGTCTCCAACTGGAGCAGCGCAGGGTCGACCGCAATTCAATGTGACGTATCACGGGCAAGACAACGGGAAGCTTTGAACGGCCGATTTCCTCAAGGAAACCGGGCCAAAGCTCTTGTGAAGCCTTGGCCGAAAGCATCCGGCAATCCTGCCCCATGACAGGTCAACGGTTGGTCTGGCAGATCCGGCCCATCCGGGTCCGCCGGTCTTCCATCGCGGGAAATAGTGCGCGGATGGAAGATTTCATCGGGTGCGTCGTCCCGAAATACATCCGGCGGACGCCCGGAAGCGCCCGCCGGAGAATTTTAGCGGCGAATACCCAGGCTGGTGATCAGCTTGGAGTAACGGCCTTCATCCTTCTTCTTGAGATAGTCAAGAAGCGAGCGGCGGGTCGAAACCATCGTCAGCAGGCCACGGCGGGAATGGTTATCCTTCTTGTGGTCCTTGAAATGGTCCGTCAGGTTATTGATGCGTTCTGTCAGGATCGCAACCTGGATTTCCGGAGAACCGGTATCACCTTCAACGGTTGCATATTCCTTGATCAGCGCAGTCTTGCGCTCAGCAGTGATCGACATCGGGGATCCTTTCGTAAGAGGAGACTAGGTCGCCAAAAGCCGGGATGTCGTCCAGCTTTGGCCGTGAATGCAATCGGGGGATACCCCAGACGCTGGCGCTGCCTATAAACCAAATAAGCAGCGATGGAAAGAGGGGGCTTCCGTGGTGGCTGGTCAGCGCCCCGCCATGCAGTCTCGGATCATCGTATCATATCCCGCAGGATCCTGCAGCATGGCGAAATGGCTGGCATCCTTCAGGATGATGAGCTTTGCGCCAGGGATCTGTTTCGCCATCATCTCCGTGTGATCGAGCTTTACAGCCTCGTCATGGTCGCCGATGGCGAGCGTGACGGGTACCGTGATCTTCCCGAGGTCCGCGGCAGTCCAGGTGGGCTGCGTTGCCCACATTTCCGAGATCTGATTGACGAAGGCATCGTACTCGTTCGGGGTCGGCGATAGTTTCTTGTAATATTCGCCGGCGACGTTGATGTAGTCGGCGAACGTCTTGTTGTTCATGACGTCGGCCTTCACGCCGTCGGTCGTGACATTGGCCGCCTGGGCGATGACGCGGGTCAGCTTCTCCGGATTCTTCATCGCCATGTCGATGCCGATGATGCCGCCGTCCGACCAGCCGACCAGCGTAACCTTGCCGATCTTCAGATAGTCGAGAAGTGCCACATAATCCGATGTCATGAGGTCATAGCCGAAGGGCTGCTGGCTGCGCGTCGAACGCCCATGCCCGCGGCTGTCGGCAACGATAACAAGGTGGTCCTTGGCAAAATCGGCGACCTGATGGCCCCAGACATCGGCATTTCCCAAGCCGCCATGGATGAAGAGGATCGGGTCGCCCTCGCCATATTCGGCGAAATACATCTTGATGTCGTTCACATCGGCCATGCCGCTCGTCTTCGGCGTCGGCATGGGCGGGAAGGCCGGCAGTTCAGCCCAGCGCTCGGCAGATTGAGCACTGGCAACGGCCAGAAAAAATGAAAAGAACGTCAGCATTCCGATTGTAATTCTGCGCATACTCTTCCCCTTTGACGGGCCTTCATGGCCCGCGGGAGAGCATATCGCATGGCTATCGGCTGACAACCGCCGCCATTGTTACGGCGGGGCCAACGGCGGTCAGCCGAAAACGCGCTTGGGCCGGAATTCGCCTTGTCCGATCTCGCCGATCGCAATCAGGCGGCCACGGGCAGTCGCATAGGCCTCGCTTTCGGCAACGGGCGCGTCCCGACCGCGAACCAGGATCGGATTGCCCATCTTCAACCGGTGTGCCTGATCATCGCTGATAACAAGGTGGGGCAGGGCCGACAGCGCTTCGCATGTGTCGATCAGAAGCGCGTCGAGCGCGGCAAGGCGCTCATCCATGTCCTCGATTTCTTCAAGGGCCGTGAGCTTTGCAAGCGGCACCATCGTCTCCTCGGCAAAGGGCGCGACAAAAGTGCGGCGCAGGCCGGAAACATGGCCGTAGCAGCCGAGTTCACGGCCGAAATCGCGGGCCAGCGCCCGCACGTAGGTGCCCTTGCCGCATTCGACCTCGAAATGCGCCGTATTGGCATCCGGGCAAGCGAGAAGTGTCAGGCGGTGAACCTCGACCTCGCGTGAGGGGATCTCGACCGCCTCGCCTTCGCGGGCCAGATCATAGGCGCGTTCGCCGGCGATTTTAATCGCCGAGAACTGCGGCGGAACCTGGCTGATCGTGCCGATATAGGCGGGCAGGATCTCGCGGATCTGCTCTTCGCTTGGGCGCTCCTCCGAGCTCTGCGTAACCTCGCCCTCAAGGTCGTCGGTCGCTCGCTCTTCGCCCCAGCTGACGGTGAATTCGTATATCTTGCGGCCGTCCATCACATAGGGAACGGTCTTGGTGGCATCGCCCAGCGCAATCGGCAGCATGCCGGATGCGAGCGGATCGAGCGTACCAGCATGGCCGCATTTCTGCGCCTTGAAGAGCCATTTGATCTTGGAAACGGCTTCCGTCGAGCCGAAATCCACCGGCTTGTCGAGGATCAGCCAGCCGGAAATCGGGCGGCCCTTGGGTTTACGTGGTCTGGACATCAATCTCTTCTGTTATTCGTCGTCACTGTCGAGGTCGCGGCTCACCTCGGGCGAACGCAGCAGCTCGTCGATCTTCTTGTAATTGTCGAAGCTTGTATCGTCGCGGAAGCGCACTTCCGGCATGTATTTCATCTGCCGCAGCTGCGGTCCGAGCCTGCCGCGGATGAATTTCGCGTTACGGTTCAGCGCACCAATGACGACGCTGTGGTCGGAAACGCCGAGCGGCGTGACATAGGCCGTCGCGATCTTCAGGTCGGGTGACATCCGCACTTCGGAAATCGAGATTACGGTTGCCTCGATGATGTCGTCGCGCACTTCGCCGCGCTGCAGCACCTGGGTGATCGCTGCGCGAACCTGCTCGCCGACGCGCAGCATGCGCTGCGAGGGTGCCGAGGTTGTAGGTCTTGTTGCCATTGTTCTTTATCCCAAATGGATCGGGCGCCGGACTGGATCATCCGGCGCCCGTTCAAGATTTCAATCGTCGCCCGATCAGAGCGTGCGCGTGATGTGCTCGACGCGGAAGCACTCGATGACGTCGCCCTTACGCATGTCTTCGTAGTTCTCGAAGGCCATGCCGCACTCCTGGCCCATCGGCACTTCGGAGACTTCGTCCTTGAAGCGCTTGAGGGTCTTGAGCTTGCCTTCGTGCACGACGACGTTGTCGCGGATGAG
This sequence comes from Rhizobium sp. P1_E6, assembly GCF_056405875.1. NCBI lineage: Bacteria > Pseudomonadati > Pseudomonadota > Alphaproteobacteria > Hyphomicrobiales > Rhizobiaceae > Rhizobium > Rhizobium sp. P1_E6. Next base: position 24,244 of record NZ_JBFUBG010000064.1, read on the forward strand.
GCGGACGCCCGCGCCACGCTCGACCTTGCCTTCGACGACGCGGCAACCCGCGACCTTGCCGACCTTGGTGATGTTGAACACCTCCAGGATCTCGGCATTGCCGATGAAGGTCTCGCGACGCTCCGGCGAAAGAAGACCCGACATCGCTGCCTTCACGTCATCCACGAGGTCGTAGATGATGTTATAGTAGCGGATCTCGATCCCCTCACGTTCGGCGAACTGGCGTGCCTGCGCATTCGCACGCACGTTGAAGCCGATGATGGCAGCGTTCGATGCTTCGGCGAGCGAGATGTCGGACTCGGTGATACCGCCTGCACCCGAATGAACGATGCGGGCACGAACCTCGTCGGTACCGAGCTTGTCCAATGCGCCGGCAATCGCTTCGATCGAGCCCTGCACGTCGCCCTTGATGACCAGCGGGAATTCCTTCACGCCCGTGGACTGGAGCTGCGTCATCATCTGTTCCAGCGAACCGCGCTGTCCCGACAGGCGGGCAGCCGCCTTATCGCGGGCGAGACGCTGACGATACTCCGAGATTTCGCGGGCGCGGCTTTCATTCTCGACGACGGCGAATTTGTCGCCTGCTTGCGGCGTGCCGGAAAGACCGAGAACCTCGACCGGAGTCGCCGGACTGGCTTCCTTCACATGGTCGCCCTTATCGGTGACCAGGGCGCGCACACGGCCCCATACGTCGCCGGCAACGATGATCTGACCCGGACGCAAGGTACCCTTCTGGACAAGCACTGTCGCAACCGCACCACGACCGCGGTCGAGCTGGGCTTCGATGACAGTACCTTCAGCCGTCCTGTTCGGATTGGCCTTGAGGTCGAGAATTTCGGCCTGCAGCAGGATTGCCTCGAGCAGCTTGTCGAGGTTCTTGCCGGTCTTGGCCGAGACTTCGACGTCGAGCACTTCACCGCCCATGGATTCCACGAAGACTTCGTGCTGCAGAAGCTGGTTGCGAACCTTCTGCGGATCGGCCTCGTGCTTGTCGACCTTGTTGATCGCCACGATGATCGGAACACCGGCCGCCTTGGCGTGGTTGATGGATTCGATCGTCTGCGGCATCACGCTATCGTCAGCCGCGACCACCAGGATCGCGATATCGGTAGCCTGCGCACCACGGGCACGCATCGCCGTAAAGGCCGCGTGACCGGGAGTATCGATGAAGGTGATCTTCTGGCCGTTCTGCTCCACCTGATAGGCGCCGATATGCTGCGTGATGCCACCGGCTTCGCCGGAGACCACGTTGGCATGGCGGATGGCGTCGAGCAGCGATGTCTTGCCGTGGTCGACGTGGCCCATGATGGTGACGACAGGCGGGCGTGAAACCAGCTCGCCCTGCTCGTCGGACAGGTTGAAGATGCCGAGTTCGACGTCGGATTCGGATACGCGTCTGACGGTATGGCCGAATTCGCCGGCGATCAGTTCAGCGAGGTCGGCGTCGATGACGTCGCCCGGCTTCATCATCTGGCCTTCCTTCATCAGGTACTTGATGACGTCGACGGCACGTTCAGACATGCGCTGCGACAGTTCCTGAATGGTGATGGTCTCAGGCAGTTGGACCTCGCGAGTGATCTTCTCGCGCGTTTCCTGCATCTGGCTGCGGCGGAATTTTTCCTGCCGGCGGCGCATGGCCGAAAGCGAGCGCCCGCGAGCGTTTCCGTCGTCATCGACGTTTGCCGTGGTCACAGTCAGCTTGCCGCGACGGCGATCTTCTTCGCTCTTCGGGCGGGTTGTCACCGGCTTTGCGGGCTCCGGACGAACCGGACGGCCGCGCACCGGACTGCTGCGCGAAGCAGCGCCGCGGTCTTCCTCTTCGCCTTCACCACGGCGACCACGCACACCTGCCGGCGTACCAGGTGCCGGCCGGGCGGTCGAGGGCGACGGCGTGGTTTCCGTACGACGAGCGGCCGGCGCGGATGCCGGTGCCGCCTGCTGCGGACGCGGAGTTTCAACACGTGCTTCCGCTACAGGAGCGGCGGGTGGTTCGGCAAGGGCTGCTGCTGCGGCCTCAGCCTGGCGGACAGCCTCTTCGGCGGCGCGCAGCTTGGCTTCTTCTGCTTCGGCGGCTTGGCGTACGACCTCTTCAGCGGCGCGGCGCTTTTCATCCTCGGCGCGACGGATGGCGTCCTGGGCGTCACGAGCCTGCGCTTCGGCAAGCGCGCGGCGGCGGGCGTCCATTTCCTCGGGCGAAAGATGGTTCAGCACCACGGGGCGCGGACGATCCTGCTGGCGCTGCGGCTGGTAGGATTGCTGCGGACGCTGGTTGGTCTGCTGCGGGCGCTGGTTGTTCTGGCCGCCGGGCTGTTGAATGCGCGGGGCCGGAGCCGACTGCTGCGGGCGAGCCTGCACGGGTGCCGGCGCCGGTTCGGGCGCGCGCACTGGAGCTGCGGGAGCAGGTGTTATCGGCTTTTCGTCTTCGGGGCGCATCGGGCGCCGCTTGCGGGTCTCGACGACGACCGCCTTCGTGCGACCGCGACCCATATCCTGGCGAACGGTACCCTGGCTCATCCCTGAAGGCTTCAGGGTGAGGGTCTTCTTCCCCGTTGCGCTGATTGTCTTGTCGTCGTTGCTGTCGGTCATTCGTTCCCGTTCCTTCGGACAGGGAACGATGAGACCATCACACCCTGTCAATCACATAAAATCGATCAATGATATTGCGGCCGGCTTGCGCCGGTGACCGCATCATTGTTTTTGCTGGCCAGCGCCGCCCGGTGCCCGGGACTGACCGCCGCTACGGTACTGTTCGAGCATCTTTGCGCGCTTCACTACACCCTCACCTGCCTGCCCTGCAAGCACTGCGGCATGGATAAAAGCATTCTGGCCCATCACCCCTTCCATTTCGCTCTCCGAGAAGAGACGGAAGGAAGGTATTTCATCCTCGGTTTCCATTCCGAGGTGCCAGGCCTTGCGGGCCTGGTCAATTTTTCTCACTCCATCGGCGGCGGCATCCGTCGAATGGAACACCGCCAGCGCAGCTCCGCTGCGGATCGCGGCATCCACCTTGGCCGAGCCGGTGACGAGTTGGCCCGCTTTGCGCGCCATGTTCATCATCTGCAAGAGCTGCAGCAGAAACAGCCGCTCCACACGCTCGCCGAGGTCCTCGGCTGCCTTCACATCGGTCTTGAGCGCGCGGGCGAAGAGTTTCTTCGCCACCGCCCTTTCGACCAGTGACCGGTCGATCTTCACCCAGCAGCCGCGTCCCGGCAGCTCGCGTTTCAGATCTGGCACCACCGTCCCGTCAGGGGCGGCCACGAAGCGGATCAACTCGTCCGGCGATCCGCTTTCGCGTGTCACGATGCACATGCGGCCGTTCACGTCGTAACCTGCAAGATCGTCGTCCTCAGGAGATGTGTCCGGCTTCAGCGTCATTATGCGTCCTGCTCGGCAGCATCGGCCTCGACAGCCTCAGCACCCTTCGCAAGGTCTTCTTCAGTAATCCAGCCGGCAATCAGGCGAGCCTGCACGACCATCTGTTCGGCTTCGACACGCGAAATGTCGAACTTCGAGAACAGACCCTCGAACTTCTTCGTTTCGCCGTTCTTGCGTTCGGTCCAGCCCACGAGATCGTCCGCTGCACAGCCTGCAAAGTCTTCGATCGTCTTGATGCCGTCTTCGCCGAGCGCGACCATCATCTGGGCAGTAATGCCTTCGATCTGGCGCAGCTCGTCTTCAACACCCAGCGCCTTGCGCTTCTCGTCCATTTCGGCCTCGAGCTTCTCGAGGAATTCGCGGGCGCGGGTCTGGATTTCCTGCGCCGTATCCTCGTCGAAACCGTCGATCGAAGAGATTTCGTCGAGATCGACATAAGCCAGTTCCTCGACGGCGGCGAAGCCTTCCGAAGCCAGAACCTGGCCGACCATCTCGTCGACGTCGAGCGAGTCCATGAAGAGGTTGGTGCGCTCGTTGAATTCCTTCTGACGGCGCTCGGATTCTTCCGCTTCCGTCATGATGTCGATGTCCCAGCCCGTCAGCTGCGAAGCGAGACGGACGTTCTGGCCGCGGCGGCCGATGGCGAGCGAAAGCTGCTCATCCGGAACGACCACTTCGATGCGCTCCGCATCCTCGTCGAGAACGACCTTGGCGACTTCAGCCGGCTGCAGGGCGTTGACGACGAAGGTCGCCGGGTCCTGCGACCAGGGAATGATGTCGATCTTCTCGCCCTGGAGCTCGCCGACGACCGCCTGGACGCGCGAACCACGCATACCGACGCAGGCGCCGACCGGATCGATCGAGCTATCGTTCGAGATGACGGCGATCTTGGCGCGTGAACCCGGATCGCGGGCAACCGATTTCACCTGGATGATGCCGTCGTAAATTTCCGGCACTTCCATCGTGAAGAGCTTCACCATGAACTGCGGATGCGTGCGCGACAGGAAAATCTGCGGGCCGCGCTGTTCGCGACGGACATCATATACGTATGCACGGACACGATCGCCATAGCGCACGTTTTCGCGCGGGATCATTTCGTCGCGGCGGATGATGCCTTCGCCACGGCCGAGGTCGACAATGACATTGCCGTATTCGACGCGCTTGACCGTGCCGTTGACGATTTCGCCGGTGCGATCCTTGAATTCGTCGAACTGGCGGTCACGCTCGGCTTCGCGCACCTTCTGCACGATCACCTGCTTGGCAGACTGTGCGGCGATGCGGCCGAAATCCATCGGCGGCAGCGGATCGGCGATGAAGTCGCCGATGGCGGCATCCGGGTTGCGGTCGCGAGCAAGCTCCAGCGGGATCTGTGTGGAATAGTCCTCGGCCTTCTCGACGACTTCGAGCAGGCGCTGCAGGCGGATTTCACCGGTCTTCGGGTTGATGTCGGCGCGGATATTGGATTCGGTACCGTAACGGGAACGCGCCGCCTTCTGGATGGCATCGGCCATCGCGGCAAGCACGATCTCGCGGTCGATGACCTTTTCGCGCGCCACTGCATCTGCGATCTGCAGAAGTTCGAGCCGGTTTGCACTGACTGCCATTGTACTGTTTCTCCGTCCTTGACTACCCGGGTTCCCGTCCCTGGAGCTTACGTTGATCGGTTATTCTTCGTCTTCCGCTTCGTTCTGGTTCGCAGCCTGCGCTTTTGCCAGCTTGTCGGCGCGCAGTGCATCGCGGATCAGATCGTCGGTCAGAATAAGTTTGGCATCGCTGAGCGCTGTGAAGGGTATGACAACCTTCTGCTCCTCGCCGTAGGCAACTTGATCGCGTTCGATCGTGAACCCATCGGCGTCCGCTTCGACGATCTTTCCGCGGAAGCGTTTACGATTGCCGATTATGATCGACGTTTCGCACTTCACAAGATGGCCCTGCCAGCGAACGAAATCGGACTTCCGCACCAGAGGGCGGTCGATGCCCGGCGAAGACACTTCGAGATGATACTCTTTATCGACCGGATCTTCCACATCGAGCACAGGAGAAATCGCCATGGAGACCTGCTCGCAGTCCTCGACGGTCATCGTGCCATCGTTCTTCTCGGCCATGACCTGCATCGTCATGCCGTTCTGATTGAGCATCCGGACACGAATGAGACGGAAGCCGATGTCGACGATCACGGGTTCGATGATGTCGGCGAGACGCTGGTCAAGCCCGGTCTCGGTAATCAGCCGCGGCTCATGTTGATTGTCTGCGTTTGTCAGATCCGACAAGCGGTGCGCTCCCTGCGATTTCTGGCATTCGGGGTGATCGCGCTAATAAAAAAGAGCGGGTCCTCGCGGCCCACTCTTCATCGTACGATCAAGAATTTGAGTGCCATATAGTCCCGTTTTTTAGAAATTGCAAGGTCAGGGGCGATTCCGCCTCTTTCGCCCCTGGAGGTGCGAGCTAACCTATGGCGAGCACTTATCTTCCGCATATATTGCTATTGAGGCATAACGATAAAAGCGGGGGGAAGCGTGGCCTATACTTCATCGACATTTGCGCCTTTGCGGCATGAGACCTACCGCACCATCTGGTTTGCAAGCCTCGCCTCGAACTTCGGCGGCCTGATTCAGGCCGTCGGTGCCGCCTGGATGATGACGGTCATCACCTCGTCCGAGGATATGGTTGCGCTGGTCCAGACCTCGACCGCGCTGCCGATCATGCTGTTCTCTCTGATCTCGGGCGCTCTCGCCGACAATTATGATCGGCGCCGGATCATGCTGACGGCGCAATCCGCAATGCTCGTGGTCTCGATCCTGTTGACGGCCTGCGCTATCATCGGCTGGATTACACCCGGACTGCTGCTCTTCTTTACGTTTTTGATCGGCTGCGGCACGGCGCTCAACAATCCCTCCTGGCAGGCCTCGGTCGGCGACATGGTGCCGCGCGCCGATTTGCCAGAGGCGGTCACGCTGAACAGTATGGGTTTCAATATAACCCGCAGTGTTGGTCCGGCGATCGGTGGCGCCATCGTGGCGGCGGCCGGTGCGGCTGCGGCCTTTGCAGTGAATGCGCTGAGCTACATTGCGCTCCTCTATGTGCTATTTCGCTGGCGGCCGAGTACGCCTGCCTCGACGCTGCCGCGCGAAACACTCGGCAGTGCCATTTTTGCCGGCCTGCGTTATGTCTCCATGTCGCCCAACCTTGAAAAGATCCTCCTGAGAGGGCTGGTATTCGGTATCGGGGCAAGCTCCATCCAGGCTTTGCTGCCGGTCGTTGCGCTCGATCTCGTCTCTGGCGGGCCGCTGACCTATGGTTTCATGCTCGGCGCCTTCGGCATCGGCGCGATCGGTGGTGCCGTCCTCAGCACCAGGCTGCGCGACATGTTCTCCAGCGAGACGATCATCCGCCTGGCCTTTTCAGGCTTTGCATTCAGCGCCGTGATTGCAGCTCTCAGCCCAAGTGCCGTGCTCACCTCGGCCGGGCTGCTCGTTGCCGGTGCCTGCTGGGTTTCGGCACTGTCGCTCTTCAATATCATCGTCCAGCTTTCGACKCCGCGCTGGGTGGTCGGCCGCGCTTTGTCGCTTTACCAGACCGTCACCTTCGGCGGCATTGCCGGCGGGAGTTGGCTCTGGGGTGTTGCCGCCGACCGGTATGGTCTTTCGAACGCCCTGCTGATGTCGGCCGCGGTCCTGCTGTTTGGAGTCGTGATCGGCCTGCGCTTTTCCATGCCGGCTTTCGCCACGCTCAATCTCGATCCGCTGAACCGCTTCATCGAACCGGCTCTCGGCCTCGATATCACGCCACGTAGCGGCCCGATCGTCATCCAGGTCGATTACCAGATTGCCGATGATGACCTGGCCGAATTCATGACGCTGATGGAAGAGCGCCGCCGCATCCGCATCCGCGACGGCGCCCGCAACTGGGCGCTGATGCGCGATCTTGAGAATCCCGGTCTCTGGACGGAAACCTATCATACGCCGACCTGGGTCGAATATATCAGGCACAACCAGCGCCGCACACAGGCCGATGCCGAAAATACCGACCGGCTTCGCGTCCTGCACCGCGGCGAGGGCTTGCCGCACGTTCATCGCATGATCGAGCGCCAGGCCATTCCGCCAGTCGATGACGTCTTCCACAAGGCGCCGATCGATCTGCACCATTGAGGCCCATTATGCACGTCTTCCGAAGCGCCCGGCAATCCGATCTCGCCGACATCATCCGACTGCTCGCCGATGATGATCTTGGCAGCACGCGGGAGGTCGTCTCGGATCCCGCAGATGCGCGCTATCTCGCAGCCTTCGCCGCAATCGACGCGGATCCCAACCAATTGCTCGCCGTTGCAAGCGACCAGGCTGATCGGGTCATCGGCTGCCTGCAGCTGAGCTTTCTTCCCGGCCTTTCGAGAGCGGGCATGTGGCGCGGCCAGATCGAAAGCGTGCGCATTGCGAAGGATCATCGCGGCTCCGGGCTCGGCTCGCAATTCATCGAATGGGCGATCGCCCGCTGCGCGGAACATGGTTGCGGTCTCGTGCAGCTCACATCCGACAAGACGCGCGTGGATTCGATTCGGTTCTACGAAAAGCTCGGTTTCGTGGCGAGCCATGAGGGGCTGAAGCGTAACCTGTAAAGCATCCGCCGGGCGTAGGCTCTTACTTCAGCTTGCCCTTCATCGACGCTTCGGGAAAGCAGGTCGGTTTCATCCCRTTCTTTTCCTGCCATTGGCCGATCGCTCGGCGCGTCTTGTAGCCGGGCAGTCCGTCTGAACCGCCGACATCGTAACCCTGCCGTTCCAGCGCCCGCTGCATGGCGGCGACATCCGAGCGCAGCATCTTCCCGACATCGCCCCATTGTCCCTGGAAGGCGCCGGAACCGAAAGCGATGCGGTCGGCAAGGTTGCCGATGTAGAGGGCATAGAGGTCGGAGTTGTTGTATTCCTTGATAATGTAGAAGTTCGGCGTGACGATGAATTCCGGCCCGTCGCGCCCGGCCGGCACCAGCATCATGCCCTGTGCTTTCAGCTCGCCGGACGGAAAGCCCTTGCCGGAAATGCGATCGATGCCGAGTGATGCCCATTGCGAGAGCGGCTTGGCGAGGTCAGGCCCTTCCTGCGCGCAGGAGACGGCTTGCGGGATCGTCACCTCGAACCCCCAGTCGCGATCGCGCTGCCAACCCTTCTTCACAAGAAAATTGGCGATGGAAGCCAGCGTATCGGGAACCGATGTCCAGATGTTGCGGTGACCGTCGCCATCGAAATCGACGGCATATTTCAGATAGCTCGTCGGCATGAATTGCGGCTGGCCGAGCGCACCCGCCGACGATCCCTTGAAGTCCGCAGGGGTCACGTCGCCGCCGTCGAGAATGTGCAGCGCGGCGATCAGCTCCATACGGAACATGTCCTTGCGGGTAGACATGAAAGCCTTTGTCGCAAGTATCTCGACCGCCGAATTGKGGATCTTCGCCGCACCGAAGCCGGTCTCGCGTCCCCAGATTGCCAGCACGATCGAACCGGGCACGCCATAAGTCTTTTCAATCCGGCTGAGCGTCGAGGCATATTGCGAGGCAAAGCCGCGCCCAGTCATGGCGAGCCGTTTCAGCCGGTCCTCGTTGAAATAGGGGCCTGGCGAGGAAAATTCGGCCTGTGTCTGCTTCTGCTCCTTCGGTGGCGGAAAACCTGGAGGGGCGAGATCGGTCAGGGTCCAATCCAGTTCGATGCCGGAAAAGGCGGCTCGGAAGGTCTTCTCCGAAATGCCGTTCTTCTTCGCCTCCGGCCAGAGATCGGCCTGAACCCACTTTTCGAATTGCGCTTCGACGTCGGCTTTCGACGGAGCTGCATGTGACGGGATCGCGGAAAACGCCAGCAAGGCGGCGCCTGCAAGAAGAAGCCTGCCGAAGAAACCCGTAATCATGTATCCCCCTAGATTGCTGTGCGCGCTCGAAGCGCTGCCGTCAGCGTTCCCTCATCGAGATAGTCGAGCTCCCCGCCGACCGGCACCCCATGCGCCAGCCGCGTGATTTTCACCTTGAGATCGGCAAGCTGGTCGGTGATGTAATGCGCCGTCGTCTGCCCCTCGACGGTCGCATTCACCGCGATAATGATCTCCTTGATGCCGCCTTCGGCCACGCGGTTGATCAGCCCGCGGATATTGAGATCCTCAGGCCCGACACCATCAAGTGGCGATAGCGTGCCGCCAAGAACATGATAGGCGGCATTCAGCGCGCCGGCGCGCTCCAGCGCCCAGAGATCCGAGACATCCTCGACGACGATGATCACGGATTGATCGCGCTGCGCATCGGTGCAGACCGTGCAGGGGTCGACAGTATCGACATTGCCGCAACGCGAGCAGATTTTCACCTTGTCATAGGCCTCACCCATCGCATGTGAGAGGGGGCCGAGAAGCTGGTCTTTCTTCTTGATGAGATGCAGTGCCGCTCGCCGTGCCGAGCGCGGCCCGAGGCCCGGCACTTTCGCCAGAAGCTGGATCAGTTTTTCGATTTCCGGGCCGGTGACTCGCTTTGCCATGCGCCGTTCTTAACTGATATGGAACGAAAACGGAATCGCAGAAGGATTGCCTGGTTGATGAAAATACTCGCCGTCTGCCGGGGGAGCGCCGAAAGGCTGCCGGGCAAGAGTTACAAGACCGGTATCTTCAAACACGCTGTCACCGGTGGCGTCATGATCGATGCCGAAGGCCTCGTCGGCGATGCCATCTGCAACAGGAAACATCACGGCGGCGTCGATCAGGCCGTCTATCTGGAGGGTTCTGTCAGCCGCGACTGGTGGTCGAACGAAATCGGGCATCCCGTTGAGCCCGGCACCTTCGGCGAGAATCTCGTCATCGAAGGGCTCGATAACCGCGATGTCTCGGTTGGCGATCGCTTCACTACTGGCGAACTGATCCTTGAAGTGACGTCCTGTCGTATTCCCTGCGCCACCTTCGCAGCAAGGATGAACGATCCCAAATTCGTCAAGCGGTACACCCAGTCGGCACGCCCCGGCATTTATTGCCGGGTGATATCAAATGGGATCGTGGAAGCCGGAATGCCGGTTGAATATAAGCCATTTCCGGGCGCCGCAGTCACGATGCCGGAAATGATGGAAACGTTCGGGCGCCGGCTGTCAGCCGCGGACCGCGAGCGCTATCTGGCAGCGCCCGTTCACTACAAGCTGCGAGCCGTGCTGGAAGCACAGCGATAGTTCAGCGGATCGCGATCGTGACGGCAGCACCCGCCATCGTTCCAGCACTCACCCGATTGGCGATCTGCACGGCACGCCGGCTCTTCAGGAAACCGCGGGCCTTGGCTGCAAGCAGCATCCAGCCGAAATCGACGACAGCCAGCACGGCGAACAGCGTGATGACGAGTTCGACCCAGCCGGCGAGCGAAACCGAGGGGATATCGATGATCGAAGGCAGAAGGGCCACGTAGAACATCATGATTTTCGGATTGCCGAGCGCAATCGCCAGGCCGGTGAAAAACATCCGGCCGCGCGAACGCTCCTGCGGCAGTTCCTCTTCCTGTACCTCTGCTTTGGCAACCCACATTTTCCAGGCGAGATAAAGGAGATAGAGCACGCCCAGCCACTTGATGACGACGAAGACGTGGTAGAAGCTTTCGGCGATAGCCGAGAGGCCGGCAATGGCGCAGGTCAGCCAGATCGCATCCCCCGCCCACATGCCGAACAGGAAGGGCAGCACGTCACGCGCGCCTTTCGAGATCACGCGAGCGACCAGCGCCGCAACACTCGGCCCCGGTGTCCCGGCAGCAATAAAAAGAGCGCCGGCGAAAACCAGCAACGTCGTCAATGTCATCATCCCTCGTCTCCTCTTCCGGATCGGTCGACGAGATCAGAAAGGCAGCTTGAAGCCGGGCGGGATCGGCAGGCCGGCCGTCAGCGCCTTGGTCTTTTCGGCGGCGATGGCTTCGGCCTTGTCCTTGGCGTCCTTGTGGGCGGCAACGATCAGGTCTTCTAGGATTTCGACATCGTCTTCCTTGAAGAGAGAAGGGTCGATCTTCAGGCTCTTCAGTTCGCCCTTGCCGGAGATGATGACGGTGACGAGCCCGCCGCCTGCCTTGCCTTCGGCAGTCAGCTCGGCGATTTCCGCCTGCATCTGCTCCATCTTGGCCTGCATTTCCTTGACTTTGCCCATCATGCCCATGATGTCGCGCATCGTCTTCTCCTTCTTGAAACTAGAATTCTATGTCGTCGCCCGGCAGGATGTCGCCCTCTTCGGATTCGGCTGCGGCGGGCGGCTTGATTTCCTCCGCTTCCTCCTCCGGCGTCGGTGCCCTCACGCGCACGTCGATGATCTTGGCGCCCGGAAACTGGGCGAGGATTGCGGCGACATCAGGATCCTGGCGCGCATCGCTAACACGCTGCTCCTGAGCCTTGGCCTCCGCCTCGACCATAGTTGGCTGGCTTTCCTCGCGGCTGAGGCTGACGATCCAGTGTATGCCGGTCCACTCCCTGAGCTTGACGGCAAGTTCGTTGAGCAGCGTGTTTGGAGCGCCTTCAGCGAGGCTGACGTCCAGCCGACCGGGCTCGATGCGCACGGGGCGCACGAAGGTCCGCAGCAGCGCCTTCATCTTCGGGTCGCGCTTTTCAGCGGCGAGGTCGACGATATCGCTGATCGAATTGACCGATACGAGCAGCTTCGGTGCTTCCGCTGGCCTCGTCTCGACGCGGCCGATATTCTGCGGCTCCGGATTGGGCACTGCGCGCAACATGGCCGTCGGGCCTGACGGTTGCGGCCGCGGTGCCGGCTCGGGAGACCGTGCCTGTACGCTTGTCTGGTAGGGAACGCGCGTGCCACCACCACCATTGCCCGAAGGCGCAGGCGAGGACGGACGTGACGCACTGCCTTCATTGGAGAATTCCGCAAGCCGCCGCGCTGCATCCTCGGGTGCCGGCAGATGCGCTGCATGCGCCAGCCGGATCAGCACCATTTCGGCCGCGCCTGCCGTGCGCGAGGAGTTTTCCGTCTCCGGAATGCCCTTCAGCAGCATCTGCCAAATGCGCGAAAGTGTCGTGACCGCGACACTCTGTGCGAATTCAGCCGCCTTGGTACGCTCCACTTCGCTGAGCGAAGGGTCGTTTGCCGCGTCGGGCACATACTTCAGCCGAGTCACCAGATGCGTGAAATCGGCAAGATCGGTCAGAACCACGACGGGATTGGCCCCTGCCTCGTATTGGCTCTGGAATTCATTGAGCGCACTTGCAACATCGCCGCGCACGACATGCTGGAAGAGATCGACGATGCGGGCGCGGTCGGCAAGGCCGAGCATGCCGCGCACTGCTTCCGCCTGCACCACGCCGCCGCCGTGGGCGATCGCCTGATCCATCAGCGACAGACCGTCACGCGCCGAACCTTCGGCAGCGCGCGCGATCATCGCCAGCGCGTCCGGTTCCGCCTCGATGCCTTCCTTGGCGGCGATCGTCGTGAACAGGCCGACGAGATCCGAGGCGCTGATGCGGCGCAGGTCGAAGCGCTGGCAGCGCGAGAGAACGGTGATCGGAACCT
>NZ_JBFUBG010000065.1:0-37007 GCF_056405875.1 Rhizobium sp. P1_E6
GGCGAGACCTGACTGACGGCGCAGACGAAGCCAGGATGGATGAGGATGCGCAGAATTCCCTCGCATTTTCTCGATTTGTACTTGGCGGCTGATCGGGAACGCGTCTTTCGTTCTGAACCAATCTTCGGCTTGAAATGTTAGCTCTCCTGCCAACCGCAGGGGAGCTGACCGCTCAGCTAAATGACTATTCAGCTTCCGGCACCGGAAGACGAGGGAGTGGCGGCGTCGACAATTCTGTTGACGCCCACCCGCGATTGAGTGACCAAAATGAGAACCCCTCGTTGCTTGGATTGCTCAGAAATAACGTCGTTTGATGCCTGCCGCTTCAATCAGATAGTCGCGGCTTCCTTCCAGTTCGACCCAGAGCTTGGCAATGTCGTGACCAAGCAAAGCGCCCTGCCACTTGCGGACCTTGCCGGCGCAAAGAACCGTCGAGACGTTCGATCGCTCCATAAGGGTTACGACAGCGCCGGGCACATGGTTCAGCGGAGCAACGTTGATTGCATTGGCGTCGAGCAGAATGATGTCGGCTTCCTTGCCCGGCGTCAGCGAGCCGGTCTTGTGATCGAGCTTCAGGCCGCGGGCTCCTTCGGTGCGCTTCCAATGTCTATATCGCCGCCGAATGCGATCCGCTTCTGCGGAAAATTCGGGAATGAACGCGGTTCGTCGGGAACAGAAGTATCGATCCTGCATCCAAATGCAGCAAACGGTGGACCACGTAATGGTGTAGCAATTGTTTGCTCCGAGTGTCCGGTCATCGTCATGACCAGAGGCCAACGAGAAACATGCCCAGCAATTCGCATTCACGTCGTCGATTTTTCAACCAACCGCTTTTCAACCAGCAGTCCAGAGCATCGCTCCTGGCGTTTATTGCCTTACTGATAACGGCAACCGTTTCCGGGTGTGCTGCCGTGCCGCTCAAGGAGGCGGGAACGCTGGCCTCCTACACGAATCTCGGTCCATCGAAGGGGACGCTCGGCAAGAAACGGCTCTACGTCGACGGGCAGCAACTGGCACGGGTAAAGACCGTCGCTATCGTTCCGACTGTCTTTTCCTTCAGCGCTGCGTCCAAAATCAAGTCCGAGGCCGACCGGTCTCTGGTGTCCAACGCTCTCGACCGGGCACTGTGCGTGGCGCTAAGCGACAAATACCAGATGGTCCCAGCCGGCCAGCCGGCAGATCTGACCGTCCGTTCGGTCGTCGCCGACATCGTTCCGACCAACAAGGCCGTTGCCGGGGTCGCAACCGTCGTCAGCGTTGGTTCGGGCTTTGCCTTGCCTGTGAGCGTGCCGCGCCTCCCCTTCGGCCTCGGTGGCCTGGCGATCGAAGCCGAAGCGCTCGACGCCACTGGAATGCAAAATGCCGCAATGCTGTGGGCACGCGGCGCCAACTCCATTCAGGACAATCCCCGCGTTTCCGAGGTCGGGGACGCTTATGGCCTCGCAACAAAATTTGCCGGTGATTTTTCGCGGGTGCTGATCGCCGGAAAGGAACCGAAGGGACTGAACCTCTCACTTCCGTCAAGACAACGCGCTCGGTCCTGGCTCGGCGGAAAGCCGAAATATGCTGCCTGCGATGCGTTCGGCCGCGCACCCGGGCTGCTTGGGGTGGTCGCTTCGAAGTACGGCGCTCCGCCGCAATGGACGGAAAGGAAGCCAAAGCCTGCAATGACGCATTGACGGAAGGGTTAGCGTGGGTGTCGCAGTCGCTCTGCGAAGGTTTGGAACAGGCATAAGAGATCGACCGGCCTCGCCGATCGAGGGACGGGCGGAGACAGTGCCAGACCCCGGGCATTGCTCTGCCCGCCTGCTGTTTGCCTGCGGGAGCGCCAGCCTTGACGATCTCACCGAACGGCGACGTGCCTCTGTTGACAAATACACGATCCACCTGGGAAGACGTCGCAGGGACGATTATGCGGCGACGGGTTCTTGCGTGTTCGCGCTCGGACTGCGAGACTCCTTCATAGGAGACCGCATTGGCCGCGTTCCTGGCGCTTGTCCCTTACGAAACCACCATCCGGCGCGCTTCGATGAGGCAGCTGCGAGTAGAATTGTGATGAGAGGGTGTGGTGATTGCTCTGGCTGACAGCCGGGACATCGGCGGTTTTGTGCCATCGCACAGTTCGCTCCCCATTGCTGACAGCCACGTTTGTCGCGATTGGGTCGAAGTTTCTCCGGCGATAGATTTGGGAACCGATGCCTGCCGCTACGCTGGAGCCGGGTATTTGGGGACCTGATGCAACATTCTTCCCTTTGCGTAAGGACGCTGTATTCTGATGTCGCCAGACACACTTCGACCTGAGGATGAGCATGCGTGTCGATCATTTTGAAATTCGTTCGAAGATGGTGTCTGGCTTGACAGGCTCGCCCGGCGACCTGAGACGTCAGGCCATGACATACCGGAACGCCAGGCACCTTCTGAGGTGCATGGCGTTCACAGCGGTCATCGTCGTCACCCCCTTCTTGAGCTCGCCGGCATCCGCCGCCAATGTTCTCGAACGAGCGATTGCGGCAGCCCAGCCCTGCAAGCCTTTGAAGGTCAGGCAATCGGTCTTGGGCGTGAAGATCCAATTGGGCATCGATAAGCTCGACTTCGTTAGGATCGACACGCTTGAAATCCGGGTTGACAGAGATTTGGCCGAGGCAAGCGCACTCGGCACGCTCGCCTGCCGGACATCGGACGATGCCCCTCTCCAGGGCGGTTTTTCGGCAAAGGCTCGAATTCACCTGCAGGCCAATCTTGCCACCTGTGTCATGAGCGGAAGTTCGATCGAGATCATTGAGGCCGGCGGCGAGTTTGGTGACGTTGTCACAACATTCGAACCCGAGATCTCGGCTGCCCTTCGCAAGGGAGTGGAGAATGCATTGAAGAAGCTCTGCGCGAGCTGAAATCGGAGAGGATACTCGAGACGAGATGATCGGTCCGAAGGCTAGCGGATTCCTTATGTGGGTCCGTGCGTCAGCGGCACGGCTGACCTGAATTTGACATGTCATATATGATTGGTTGTCGCAATTTTTGTGCATATCTGGGACTAAACGGGCGAGCGCTATCTCGGTGTGGTCGTTTATGAAGGCGCGTTAGGGACCCGGAGAGACCCACCGTCAAAGCGCGCCAAAGGTCAAGTCAGCAGACAGTCACCGGCGCTGCATAACCACGTGAACGATGGCTCATAGGTGTCTTAAGGCCGCGCTATCCGGCATGAAAATCTCACACAGGTCTCAGGTCCAAAGAGCGCTGACGGCAAGTGTCAGGGAGAAGGCGACCAGCACCGTGCAACCACAATGCCGCGCAAAAGGTGGCATTTGCGCGTGGCGCCCGACAAGCAGACCGCCAATACCAAGCCATGTTGCCGACGTCACCGTTGCGCAACCGACGAATGCCACCATCGCTGCGGGCACTCCCGCCTGGACGGCAGGCACAAGGGTGAGGCCGATGATGATGGCCTTGGGATTGAGCAGCGTGGTGACGAAGAGCTGACCGATGCCGAGCGCGTTCTGGCGGCCCGCCGGTGCCGGAACCCATAGCTTGAGCGCAAGATAGAGAACCCATATCGCCGAAGCGAGCTTGACGATGCAGGCGATGCCTGGATGGCCATTAAGGAGCGGGGCGGCGATGCCCGACACCGGAACGATGATTGCGAGATAGGCGAGCACCACCGAGGCGATGAGCGACAGAGACCGCCAGACAGTCAGCGCTGTCGACGCCAACGCCAGAACCGCATTGGTGGGGCCTGGAAGGATCAGCAGCGTGAAGACGGCGATAACGAATGTCGGCAGGTTCATCAAATCCGGTCCTTGATTGTCTGCCACCCTTCTCATGAATTCTGACGGACGGTTTTGATCTGTATCAGTTCGAGTACCGCTCCGGCCAGATTGAGATTTATCAAGGACGAGCAAGCCGAGGGGCGATAGCAACGGCATGCGATACTCGTCCGTCATGCGAAGACATCAGCACCCCTGTTGTGCTGCCTCATCGAAGACGAGCGAAGCTCTCGCATCACCATAGGGATGTAATCCATGTTCGAAAAGCGGCCCCTCCCACCATGCTCCTGAGAGATCTCGATCCAGTCACCGCCAGGCGCGTTCTCCACATCTATGACGATATTGCGGAGGCGTCGTGGTTCAATCGCAACCGCGCCACCGAATGGGAACTGCTCAAGCTGGTGCTTCGTCATCTCGCGCACGATCAGGACGAGGAACATCTCCAGAACCTATGCACCCGCGAAGCGTTCGAGCGTTTCTGCCGAAGCGTATAAGCCAGGCAATGGATCAATTCGGCGGGGAACGGGTGTGATTGTACTGTCGATACCCTGCCACGTCCACAGCGGTTCTGACTGTGAATAACCGCGGCGCCAACGTCTTACGTCGGTTGCTGTGACGATCAGGGTCCCGGCATGCCTCGGATCGCATTTGCCATAGGTGAGCGCGATTTCGCAAAAGCTATGCAGAAACTGGAAAAGCCGCGCCTCACTCGCGCGCGGGGGCGAGGCGACGCTTAGTAGCGATCGCCGGGTGACGATCAGTGACCTGATTTGCTCAGCGGTTCGAAGACCGACGCGACCGCATTTTTCTGCGTCGTCGAACCGGGCCGAGATGATCGAATATTCCATCTTGGGCTTCCCCGGACGTTCAACCATGACCGAACACGCATTGATCCGGATCAAGATCGATCTGCATCGCCGTCCCTGTCCTTCTCGCTAACCTGCCCGTCATCGATGCCCTTCTTGAAGGCCCGGATCCCATGTGCGACGTCGCCCATGAGCTGGGGGATCTTGCCGCGTCCAAACAGGATGAGGACGATGGCGAGGACGATCAGCCAATGCCAGGTGCTAAAGCTTCCCATTTCAATCACTCCTAGTCATGTGACGAGCTTAAACCTTCCGCCTCGACCGTACTTGATCTGGCGCAAATGCAATGATGTTCGTGAACTGGCGGTCAATTGCTGGCGGCGGTAGCCGAGGACGCGGACTCACGGATATGGATGCCCGCCCGCCTCATTGTCGCCGCGCCTACGCCGACCGTTCAGTCGCTCGACGGCATTCGGCTCCGGCGTGAGGATCGGCCGTGTCTGCAGGAGAAACATTTCGAGTGCGGCGCGCGCCTCGCCTCCGGTCGAACCGTCGCAGCTTATGAACTCGAGCACGTCGACATGTCGGTCCCGGCGGCTGTCTGCAGTCATGACCGACGTTCCCCGGCCTGGTTGGCGATAAAAGTTTGCCGACCGTCAACAACGTCGCGCCGGTTGGCGGCGAAGGCTCTGAGAAGCAGAGAGCCCATTCTTGCCTGTTTTGCCACATCGTCGAAAATCAGAGCCACCTCCTCGACCTCGCCGATCTCAGAGGCGGGTCCGAACTGATCGAGTTCCTTCAGAAGCTCGAGGAGTGTTCCGACTTTCGTCCGCTGACGCAGTGCCGACATGAACAGCTCCTGCGCAACGGCGGCTCTTTGTCTTGGGACCAGGCGTGCGAGCAATTCCGCGATAATGAGGGTACAACTGCAGTCGCAATCCGGGTCCTTTGCAAAGGCCTTTATCTGACGCAGAGCAGAGAAGATCTTTCTGTCGCCAGCAGCATCACTTTCCGCCAGGCTCGTGGTCATTGTGTCGCTTCCTTTGCGTTTCTCAGGCGCGCGACCCATTCCGCGCCGGTCTTGCCGTGGTGAAACCCGTTCGATAGCGGAATGTCCGGATAAAGATCGCGCAACCTCGCCAACGCCTGCCCAGACTCGATTTCTCCGTTCAACATCCCGCGAAAAGTCCGGGATACTTCGACCATGTCGCAGGTCTGCGGCGATAGTCGAAGCGAACTGACGCCCCATCCTGTCCATTCGTCGAGGGGCTCAAGAAGCGCCTGACATGTATGCGAAAGCGTCTGGACGCCATTCAGGGCAAGAAAGGGCTGACCTGAAATGGTTTTGACTGTAATGCCATCAGGATCCTCCTGGCAGACGAACTGGCAGTTGTCCTTGGTTCGCCCTTTCGAACGGGCATGAGCACAGCGTGCGGAGATGGCGAGCGGCATGCGGCCGAAGGCGAAGACCTCCAGGTCGAGATCCGGACAGGTCCTGGCAATGGCGGCCACGGACGAAGCTGGAAGCTCCGGCGGCAGGCAGATCATCGTCGCACCATTGGATGCCAGAACGCGTGCGGTCGCGGCGTTATAGACATTGATGAACGGTCCAACGGCGTGCGGCCGGCCCTTCAGAAGATAGAGGGCAGACAGATCATTGGCCTCGATAAGCCTGACTTCCTCCTGAGCGAGCGCCCTTTGATAGTTCGCCTCGCGATCGAGCGTGACGAGCGCCAGTGTCGAGAGCCGGACCTCTTTTCCTGCTGCCTCCAACCGCTCGATGACAACAGCAAGCTCAGCCTCCATGAAATGCAGGCGCTTCGAGCAGATCGTCTCGCCGATGACGACGACATCGACCGGGGCCTCGTCGGCGATCCCGAAGTAGAAGTCGCGCCATCGGTCGCTCGGCCAGAGATATTGGAGCGGGCCAAGTGTCAGCTTCATCTTTTACCTCCACCGCTTCTCATAGGCGCCATGCGTCGTCGCCAATCCCTCGCTGAGGGCCTTGAGACGGGCCATCAGCGCCGGACGCTCGCTGGGGGCGGCTTCCATCGTGGCACGGAGCGTCGAAACGACCTGCGAAATATACGCCTTGCCGCGTTGGCGCCCCTCCACCTTCAGCGCCGTGACACCGGCTGCCTGGAGTTCGTCCAACTGATCCATGACATCAAGTGAAACCGGATCCTCGAAGGCATAAGTCTTGCTTCTGCCGATCTCGAAGCGCCCTTTGCACAGGGTCGGATAACCGGCCGGTTCCTTCTCGGAGAACCTGTTGATCGTAAACCCGCCCAATTCAGACACCATGTCGGTGCCTTCCTGCCGGTAGCGGACATGGCTTGCCGGCGAGCAGACGCCGTTCATGTTGGGCGATTTTCCGGTGGCATAGGAGGACAGCGCGCACCGCCCCTCCGCCATGACGCAGAGGCCGCCGAAGACGAAGACCTCAAGCTCGCAGGCTACGCGATGAGCGATGCGGGCAATGTCGGCGACCGTCAGCGTCCGGGGGAGGACGACGCGTGCTGCGCTAAAACTTTCGACCAGATAGGCGAGCGCGTCCGGATTGGAGGCCGAAGCCTGTACGGAGATGTGCAGGCGCTGGTGCGGATGACGTTCGGCAACATGTGCCATCAGCCCGAAATCGGCTACGATCAGCGCGTCGGCCCCGGCATCGGTCGCTTCCTGCGCCCGGCGATACCAGAGATCTTCCCGCCCTGCCGTCATGAATGTGTTCAGTGCCACGAAGGTCTTGACGCCTCGGACGCCGGCATAGGAAACGGCCTCTCGGAGCTCCTGCAGATCAAAATTCAAACCTGGGAAGTTTCGGGCATTCGTTTCGTCGCGAAAGCCGCAATAAACCGCGTCTGCACCCGCATCGACTGCTTCTCTGAAGGACGACGGCGTTCCGGCCGGACATATCAGTTCCATCTCGCACCTTCGGCCTCGAGTGTGTGGCGCCGGATGGACGAGAGTGCCCCCATTACGGGACGGCGAATCGGCCCCGACATGTCTCCGGCCAGTTTCACCAGATCGATTCCGCTGTCATCGAGCGCATTTCGAAGCGCGAGCACAGCTTCCATGTTGCCTGTCACGATAAGCTTGCGGGCAAAGAAGACGGCATCGCCGTCGACCCTGCCTTCGGCAAGCGCAAGCATCAGGAGCAGCGGACCGCTGATCCTGGCGTCGGCTTCCGGCGCGCGCCCACGCCGGAAGGTTCGGATACCGCCTCCGGCGGGCCGGATCACGAACTCGAAGGCAAGGTCGGTAGGGGCAAAGCCAAAACACGAATATCGATAGTCTCCGAGCCGGTCGAAGAGCCGGGGGTGGGATTTGAGAACCTGCTGGAACAGCAGGGATGCGGCGCGCGCCGCGATCGGCAACGGCACGATACCGGCCGCAGTTATCAGGCGGGATGGAGCAAGCATTGAGGCCTCTTCTCGTGAGGTCGGCACCCTAGGGCCTGGCGCATTCGCCCTGTTTGTTTTGAGACAAAGACAGGAGTGGTTTCCTCGCCGATTGCATCCCCATGCTAAACAATCCACTCAAGATCAAACGTCATGCCGACCTGCAATCCTTCATCCACGAGCTCGAGCAGCGCCGGCTGCTTCTGTCGGTCGACGAACCCGTGTCGCTCGTCCACGAGCTGACAGCCCTGCATCAGCACGTTCTTGAGGAAAACGGGCCGGCCCTCCTCATAAGGGCACCGATAGACGCCGATGGACGGCGCAGCCCTATCCCCGTGCTCGTCAATCTGTTCGGCACCAGGGAGCGCATAGAGCTTGGCTTCGGGGTCGGGCAGGGCGGCCTCGGACGACTTGCGGAGGACCTCGCCGATCTTCGAAACCCATCTCCGCCAAAGTCGCTCGCAGACGCCTTGAGCAGATTGTCCCTGATCAAGGCCGCAAGTCGCATGCGGCCCAAGCATCGGCGCACGGCCCTGTCGCAGGCGGTGGTCTACCGGGGAGACGATATCGATACCGGTATGCTTCCAGTCCAATGGTGCTGGCCGGGCGAGCCGGCCCCCCTGGTGACCTGGCCGCTGGTCATAACCTGCGATCCCGACGATCCGGACGACATCAACGTCGGCATCTACCGGATGCAAGTTCGCGACCGCTCCTCGCTGATTATACGCTGGCTCGCCAATCGCGGTGGCGCAAAGCACTTCCGCCAATGGCAGCGACGCGGTCAGGACATGCCGGTGGCGATCGCGATCGGCGCCGACCCTGCAACGCTGCTTGCCGCCGTCATGCCTCTGCCCGAAGGCGTGAGCGAACTGAACTTCGCCGGTCTTCTGCGCGGCGCGCGCACGCAGGTCGTCAGCGCTCTGACCGTGCCGCTCGACGTGCCGGCCTGTGCCGAGATCATTCTGGAGGGACGCGTGTCGATCGACGAGACTGCGCCCGAAGGACCGTACGGCGACCACACCGGCTATTATAACAGCGTAGAACCCTTTCCGATCGTCCGGCTGAGCGCCATCACCACCCGCCGCTCGCCCGTTTATCTGTCGACCTACACCGGCCGCCCGCCGGACGAGCCCTCCAGGCTCGGGGAGGCGATGACAGAGCTGTTCGTCCCGATCCTGCGGCGACAGTTTCCCGAAATCCGCGACCTGTGGCTGCCGCCGGAGGCCTGCTCCTACCGCATGGCGGTCGTCTCCATCGACAAGCGGTATCCGGGACAGGCCCGCAGGGTGATGATGGGGTTCTGGTCGATGCTTCCGCAGTTCAACTACACCAAGCTGATTATCGTGGTCGATGCCGACATCGGTGTGAGGAGCTGGGAGGACGTGATGTGGGCAGTGTCGACCCGGTTCGACGCTTCGCGCGACCTGACGGTGCTTGAAAACACGCCGATCGATTATCTCGATTTTGCATCGCCCCGAGCGGGTCTCGGAACGAAGATGGGCCTCGACGCCACCCGCAAGATCGGGCCGGAGACCGACCGCGAATGGGGTCGCGAACTGCGCATGCCGTCAGACATTGCGGCGCGCGCGGCAACAACATGGGAAAGGATCAAACGTGACATCGTTTCATGAGCAGCGCGACGTCGTGCTGGCGGTTACCGGAGCCTCAGGCGCGGCTCTCGGCCTTGCCGTCCTCGATCTCTTGTGCGGGCTCGGCGTTCGGGTGCATCTCGTCGTCTCGCAAAGCGGCAAGCGGACGCTTCTGCACGAGGCCGGGGCCGACGCCCATGACCGGATGCTGCCGAAGGCTTACAGAAGCTATGACAATGCAGACATCGGCGCGACCATTGCCAGCGGCTCGTTTCGTGTCGCAGGGATGATCGTCGCGCCTTGCTCGATGAACACGCTGGCTGCGATTTCAACCGGCCTTTCCTCAAGCCTTGTGGCACGCGCTGCCGACGTCCAACTCAAGGAGAGGCGACGGCTTGTGTTGATGACGCGCGAGACACCCTTGCATCTCGGGCATCTGCGCAACATGACATCAGTCACGGAAATGGGTGCGATCGTGATGCCGCCGGTTCCCGCCTTCTATAATCGTCCGCAGTCGGTGCAGGAGATCGTGGATCACCTTTCCCGTCGCGCCGTCGATCTCCTGGGCCTGCCGGTCGCGCCGCTGGCAAGCGCCTGGTCCGGCGAGGCGGACTTCGATCAGCCGAAGACGGAAATCGGGTCGGCGCCGAAGAGCAGGGCGTGACCGCCCGCAAGGAGCAGCCAGGCGACCAGCGCGATCGTGGCCATCGCTGCTGCCACAAGCGCCGTATCCGATCTCGGCTGGACCCCGGAAACAAACGCCGCCAGGGGCCAGACGGACGTCTGCGCGGCGTAGATCTCCCAGTGAGCGCCGAGACGCTTTCTCGCCCGGCGTTCGGCCATTGGAATGCCGGCGAGTGCGAAAAGCCCAAGCCCCCCGAACAGCAGGAGCGAGCGCAAGTCTCCGTTGGCGATGACATGGCCGAGTGCCCAGAGAGCAAATCCCCATGGCACGGGGTGTCGGGTGATTCGCGTGACCGCGCCGGCCGGCCCCGCCGAGCGGATCGATATGGACAGGGCATTTGCACTCATCAGACCGGCAAGCACGAGAAAAAATCCTATTGGCGCGAGCACGAAGGTCATCGCGGCATGCCACGGGCGAAGCTCCCACAGCGGGACATAATCGAGCGCAAGTGCCGCGGAAAAGAGCCAGACCAGCGCCGCGAGCGAGACAACGGAATAGGCAAGGATATAGGTCGGCTTGCCGATCGACCGGATGATACGAAGGCGAATGTTCGGGATCGCCGGGATCGAATGCAGCATGAGAAAGACTGTAAACGCGCTGACGAACTGAATCACTTAGTTATCCCCCTATGTCGAAGGTGATGTATCGGTCACGGCCCGCCGCAACTTTGACCAGAGTCAAGCAATGGACGACCCGGTGACGAGATTTCGGCCATGTGCGGCCTGCAAAGACCTGCCTGCCGCCAAAACGCGCATCTTTGCGCCAGCGCAAAGAGCAGGGCGATCGCGCTGTTAAACGTGACGGCGATACTCATCTTTAAGGATCGCCATCATGCTTCGCGCTGCCAGCCTATTCGCCGCTCCTCTCGCTCTCCTCGCAATGCCGCTTGCGCTGAAGGCTGCCGAATATCCGATCGGCTCACCTCAGATCGCGGCGGGCATGGAAGTCGCAGCGGTCTACCTCCAACCGATCGAGATGGATCCGCCCGGCATGATGCGTGCTGCGGCGGATTCCGACATCCATCTGGAGGCGGACATCCACGCGACCGCCGAAAATGCGAATGGCTTTGCTGAAGGCGACTGGCTTCCCAGCCTGCATGTGGAATACACGGTCAGGAACCTCGACAATGGCGAGGAGCAAGTCGGATCACTTGAGCCTATGGTCGCGAGCGACGGGCCGCATTATGGCGATAATGTCAAGCTGTCGGGACCTGGCCGCTATCGCCTGGAGCTCAACGTTCATCCAGGCGGTCACGGCGAGATGTCTTTCGGACGCCACGTCGATAAGGAGACGGGTGTTGCTCCCTGGCCCGACGCCTTCGCGCTGAAATTCGACTTCGTATTTGCCGGCATTGGCAAGAAGGGCGGTTATTGATGCGTGCCATCAGCTGGTTGATGCGGCTGCTGGCTGCGGCCGTGCTGATAGTACCTTGTCCGACCGCCTTCGCCGAAGACGAAGATCCGGTTTTCGAGGTTCATTTCAGCAATGGCGTCGTCTCGCCATCGGTCATCGAGGTGCCTGCGAACACCCGTTTCAAGCTTGAACTCCACAATGACGGCTCGACCCCGATCGAGTTTGAAAGCATTCCGCTGCGCAAGGAGAAGGTTCTCGCACCCGGCGCATCGAGTTTTCTCGTCTTCCGCTCATTGAGCGAAGGGAACTATGCCTTCTTCGATGATTTCCATCTCGACATGCCTCCGGCAACGCTGGTTGCCCGATGAGCACGGATCTTACTCTGCAAATATTCGAGATCGCTTCGGTGGTCTGGCGGGAAAGCTTCGAAGCCCTGCTGGTCGTCGGAATCCTGCTGGCCTGGTCTACGAGGGCGGCACCGGAGGCACGCGGGCGGGCAACCAGCTGGATCCTTGCCGGCGCAGGCGCCGGCCTCGCGCTCGCCCTGATGCTGGCATTGATCATGAGCCGTGCCGCCGGTGTCCTTGAAGGGGATGGCGAGGATATCCTGCAGATGATCATGGCTGCTCTTGCCGCCATCCTCATGCTCAGGATGGTCTTCTGGATGCGTTCAATGGAGCGCGGCCAGACACGGGATCTCGCAGACCGCGCCGTCCGACATGCAGAGGCAGGCAACTGGCCCGGGCTTGCCACGCTGGCAGCGCTTGCGGTGGCCCGCGAGGGTGCGGAGACGGTCGTCTTCCTGTTTGGACTGATGGCTTCCTCGCAAGGCTGGCAGGCCGGTTTTGTCGTCGCTTCAGGTCTGTCTGGCTTCGTGCTTGCCGCAATCAGCTTCTGGGCGTTCAAAGCCGGGTCAAAATTGGTTTCCAGGACGGTGCTGTCGCGCGTCAGCGAGGTGCTGCTCCTGATGCTCGGAAGCGGGCTGACGATGATTGTCGTCGATAAGGTGATTTCGCTTGGAATTTTCTCACCGATGACGGGGCCGTTGTGGGATTCAAGCGGGCTGCTCGATGATGGCAGCGGTTTCGGCGCCTTTCTCGCCGGTCTCGTAGGCTACCGGGCCCGTCCGGAGCTTCTTCCTCTTCTCAGCCTCGGCTTCTACTGGCTGATTGCGTCTCTCGCCTATGCGCCTCCTTTGACCGGCAAGGCACCGGCATGACGTCTTCTGCTAGTAGTGCGCAGGCGCTCGTCGCGAGGTTCGGCGACCTCCTTCTCCGCTATCAGGCGGCCATCCGCCGTCTTCAATGGGTGATGGTGGTCATCTATGCGTGCCTTCTCACGGTCCCGCTCTTGTTGCCGCGTCCCACGCACACCGATTATGTGTGGAACAATGTCGCCCGCTTTGCACAATTCGTCTTCTGGGGCGTCTGGTGGCCCTTCATCATCCTCGCTACCGCGCTGGTGGGCCGCTTCTGGTGCGGAATCCTATGCCCGGAAGGTGCGCTTTCGGAATTTGCCAGCCAGCGCGGCGCCGGGCGGGCAATTCCGGGATGGATGAAATGGTCCGGCTGGCCGGTCGTGTCCTTCGTCTCGACCACGGTCTACGGACAACTGACAAGCATCTACCAGTATCCGAAGCCTGCCGCACTGCTGCTTGGCGGCTCGACCTTTGCCGCCATCATCATCGGTGCCCGCTACGGCAAGGCAAAACGAGTGTGGTGCCGGTTTCTGTGCCCCGTCAACGGCGTTTTCGGCACCGTTTCGAAAATCGCGCCCCTGCATTTCCGTGTTGATCCCGACGGCTGGCGCGCCGGCGCTCAACAGCAGGGACGATCCAACGCTGTCAACTGTGCGCCGCTCATTCCCATCAAGACCATGCAGGGCGCCAGCGCTTGCCACATGTGCGGCCGGTGTTCCGGTTATCGCGGAGCAATCCGGCTTTCCTGGCGCAATCCGGCCCGCGACATCGTCCACGGCTCGGGCCGGCTTGCGAGCACGTGGGAAACGGTTCTGATCGTGCCGGTTCTCCTCGGGCTCGTTCCAGCCGCCTTGCATTGGTCTGATAGCGGCCTTTTCCGGATGATCCGCTTGTGGTTGGTGGAACGGTGCCTCGATCTGCATTTGGCCTGGCCGCTCTCACTGCGCCTGCCTTGGTGGATCCTGACCGACTATCCCTTGGAGAATGATGTCATGACGTCAGTGGATGCCGTCGCGCTTCTGGTACTTCTGTCGGTTTCGGTCGCCGCGGCCACGATCATCTTCGGCATTCCCCTTGCCGCATGCACAATGATCCTTCGGATGAGGGGACGCTTCCTCCACCATCTGGCGCAGGCGCTCATTCCGCTTGGCTCCGCCTGTCTCTTCAGCGGGCTGCTTTCGTTGACCGTCTCGCAACTGCGCTCCGACGGCGTCATCATACCGTATTCGGATCTGTTTCGCGGCGGTATTGTTCTGGCTGCGGCCGGCTGGTCCGCGGTGTTGGTGTTCCAGATCGGTGCCCTCTGCGACACGCGTCTTGCCACCAGAATGTGTGCGACACTCATCATGGCCGTTCCGATTACGTCTTTCTCGGTCGCCTGGATTGCCGCCTTTCTGAGTTGACGCGGCGGGCCGGTCACGATGCCAGACCGGAGGCGTGTAAAGTGACGGAGGCGAAATCGACGGGCTTGTCGGTGTCGGATGCCTTGTCCGGCGGGCTCTTGGGAAGGTCGACGTGACGTGCCGGACGGCGCCGTCGGCGTCTTTTGATTTCGACGATGAAGGGCTTTTGCGACATGCGCATAGGCTTTCCTTTCCTTATGTCCGAAACGCGGTCACTTGCCGCGAACCACAGAAAGATTCTTATGGTCTGGCGCTTTCGTTCTCTTTGACGGAGGTCAAAGACGTCGAAATGCTACCCGTTATGCTCTGGTCCATCATGGACGAGAGAGGAGGAGCCCGCATGTTGCCGAGGTTCATCACAGCATTCCTGAAATCTTCCGGAGAAACAGGCGTCGTGCTGATGGAGCACGAGGGCGCACAGCGCGTGGTCATCGTCGATCGCGACGCCCTGCAGGAGATCAGCCATCCACCGCGCGCCGACGAAACCAGGCTGCAGGAGCATGTCGGAACGATATGCGAAATTGCCGCCTCCAAGATGCGTCTACAGCCGCAATCGTCATTTTCCCGGATACGGATATCGAAGGACGACGTTGAGGCGTGGAAGGCGTCGCACGATATGCTCCACTAGGAAAAAAGCTGTCTCAATATGGCCGGGCCCGGCTTGATTCTTTCAGCCGGCGCACGGGTGTTCGATACTTCTGATGTGGAAATAGCGTCCGCCGCGCATGCACGGCTTGAAATGGTTACGACTAACCGGCGCCATGACCGCCCGGCACTCTGCGTAGCCGGGGTCGCCGCCGCCGGTATCGTCGGAGAGCATCTCCTTTACTGTCTCAGCGGCGCGATTCTTGTCGGCAGCGCCGTCACGGTCTGCCTTCAAAGCGGGCGTGGCCGCCGTCCGCGCCCACCAGATCGACGAGCAAGTCCGAGCGAGTTCCGACGATCGACCGAATGCTTGCCTCCTCCATCAAGCTGAAGGCAGTGGAGAGCGCATCCGCTGTTGTCGCGTCGTTCGCCACGACCGAAACGCGTCGATGGATAGCCGGTGCGCTGCCATTACGCGGGTCGAGAATATGGCCAAAGCGACCCGCCGCGTCAAAATGAAAACCTGCGGCGCTCGAGGTCGCGACGGCCTTGTCGACAATATCCAATATCTGTTCGGGACGATCGTCGTCCTGGCTTTCCGCCAGTCCGATCCGCCATGGGGTTCCATCCGGTTTGGAGCCGATCGCCCGATCCTCTCCCATGTCGACCAGGCTGCTCGTCACGCCCGCGTTTCGCAGCAGGTCGACGATACGGTCGGTTATGTATCCTTGTGCGACGCCATTCAGGGTCAGCGCCATACGCGGACGCATGACGACGCGGTCTCGATTGAATACGACCGTGTCGAAGCCTATCTGCTTGAGCGTCAGGTCGACCGCGGATTTTGCCGGACCCGCGGGATCGGCATCTGGAGCCGAGAAATGCTTGTAGAAAAGCGACCAGAGCGGCTGCACGGTGGGATCGAAGGCGCCGCCGGTCAGCTCCCAGAAGCCTCGGCTCGTTTCAAGCAGGGACACCATGTCGGACGAAGGCGCTGCCAGAGCTCCCGTCCTGTTCAATTCCGTCAGGGCCGAATCGTTGCGACTGAGGCTGAACACCGTTTCCAGCCTGGAGACTTCGGCAACAACCAGTTCGATCAGACGAGCGGCCTCGACAGGGTTCTCGTGGTTCAGAATCAAGGTTGCCGGCGCGCCAAGCGCCTGTCCCGTCCAGACCGTGGCAGGGAGCGCGGCGTCGGCAGTTCTCAACAATGGCAGCCCCGCCGCGGCTGCGAAGATTGCAATAGCTCGACGACGACTGAACGTTCTAGCCATGATCATGTGCCTCCACCTTCTCGTCCGCGGCGGCGGGGCGGTCCGTTTCCGCGCCCGAACCCAGGACGTAGTCGCGGGGGACGTCATCGAACGTCACCACGCTGCCACCATTACTCGCAGCGAACTGCGTGGCTGCCTCCCTGGTCGAGAAGGGCACTGTTTCTTCGGCTCCCATGCCGCCGCGGATCGAACTGCCGATGACGTAGAGCGCTGTTCTTGCGTCGATCCAGTTCTCCGCTCCGGGTTTCTCCCAGCTTGGGGCCTTGCTCATGTCGGACACATAGATGGCGACGAAATCCTTCGGCTCCTCTGGCAGCATCGTGAAAGCCAGCGTATCGCGTGCCGACGAGAACCAGATCGGCTCTCCGACCCGAGCGTCAAGGATTACCTGACCTTTGGGTCCCGCATGTTCGAGCACGTTCATGCCGCAGTATCTGCCGATGGCATCCGTTGTCAGCGCGAAGGGGGCAGGGGGCACCGGTTGCTGTTTATCCTCGCATCCCCCCAGCAGCAGAGGTGACAGGAAAGTCAAGGCAAAGATCAGGTTCCTCATAGCTCTCTCCTTGAAAAGATCAGGGCGGCAAGTGCAAGGGGCACAACCGTCCAGGCGCCGAGCGCGCACACCAGCATTGTGCCACTGAGCCCGGCATGGCCTGCGACGCCCGCCATGCCGGAGAAGGCGCGGGCCTCGCCGGAACCCAGATTGAGCATCCGGTAGGCGTCGGTCGGATTCAGCAGAAGAAGGGCGTCCAGCAGGCCGGCAGGCAGCGTGTGTCCGCCCGCGGCCACCAACGCGCCCAGCAAGGCCATGTCGTAGATCAGCACGAAGAAGAGCCAGACGCCGATGGCGATGCCACCCGCGGTGCTGCGTTCGCCTACGATGCCGCTCACGAAGTAGCCGATCGCTACGAACACCGCGCCGAGCAGCACCGACGAAGCAAGCATTGCGGCGAAAGCCACCCAGCTCGCGGTATCAATTTCCGTTCCGGTAGCGGCCAACGCGACGGCTGCCGCACCGTAGCCGAAAAGCGTGGCGAAAGAGAGTATGGCGATGTGGCCCAGAAACTTGCCGAGGATCACCTGGTTCCGCCCGATCGGATAGCTGAGAAGCAGAAGCATGGTGCCACGCTCCATCTCCCCAACGATCGCGTCGTGAGACAGCAGGAGTGCAATCAGCGGCACCAGGAAGATCGTAAGACTGGAGAGGCTCACTATGACCACGTCAAGCCTGTTCACGCCGACGTTTCCCGTGGGTGCGCTGCCTAGAAACGACAGGGTCAAGGCCAGCGCCGCCAACAGAAGCGTCGTCGCGAGGACCCATCTGTTGCGCAGGCCCTCACGGATCTCTTTGGAGGCTACGATCAGGATATTCTTCATGTCCGCGCCCTCCCGCCGTTCAGGAAATGGGCGTAAAGGTCGTCCAAAGTGGGTTCGGTAACGTGGAGCATCGCAATGTCGTCGGGATTGGCGGTCACCTCCTTGAGGAGGGCGACCTTGTCTTCCATCGCGACGTCAACTTCGAAAGTTGCTGTACCGGTTGCCTTCCAGGCGACCTTTGCGCTCTTCGAACTTTCGATACTGGCGCGATTTTGAAACCTAATGCTGATGCGCGTAGGCAGCCGTGCGAGAGTCCGCAGATCGTCAAGTGTTCCGTCGGCGATCGTCACGCCGTCGTTCACGATCAACACCCGGTCGGCCCGGTCTTCGAGTTCGGTCAGGGCATGTGACGACAAGAGGATGGTGGTTCCTTTCGCGCGCAGTTCGCTCAACAGATCGTAGAACCTGCGACGCAGCGCCGGATCAAGGCCGCTCGTCGGCTCGTCCAGCAGCAGAAGGCGTGGTTCCCCGAGCAGCGCCTGCGCCAGCCCCAATCTTTGGCGCATTCCCTTGGAATAGGTGCGCACGGGCCGGTCGGCAGCGGCTGCGCCCAGTCCAACACGTTCCAGGAGGTCCAAGGGGTTTGCACCAGCGACCCGCTTCAGCCGCGCGTAGAAAGCGAGTGTTTCGCGGCCTGTCAGGGCCATATGGAAGGCGACGCTTTCAGGCAGATAACCAAGCCTCTGACGCACGGCGAAATCGCCGCTCGCAGGATCTTCTCCCATCACCTCGATGCTGCCAGCCGACGGACGAATGAGACCCAGCATCAGCTTTATCAGCGTCGTCTTGCCCGCGCCGTTGTGGCCGACCAGTGCGACCGTTTCGCCCTCGTTGAGAACGAACGAGACGTCCTTGACTGCCTGCACCTCGCCGTAGCGCTTGGCCACGCCGGACAAGAGAACGGTCGGATACGTCATTGCCGTACGTCCCCACGGGCCGCAGGTGGTTCCATTAACGGATGACTGTCGACCACGCTGCCGGGAAGCAGGGCCGGAAACTGCGCCTGCGCCCATCGGATGAACTGAACGGCTGGGCTCGTGGTGAGGACCTTCGCCTGAGGCGAGGTCCACAAGACCTTGTCGATGAGATCGTTGGGACGATATGCATTGTCGCCGACACCGTCGCCATCGAGATCGAATGCAGGGTTGTCGCTCCAGTAGTTGCCACGGCCGTTCTGGGACCAGTCCAGATACCGTGTTCCGACATATTTGACCTGGTTGCGGTTGTTGATGAAAGAGTTGCCGCTCATGGTATTTCCTTCCGACCCTGCTGTGAAATGGATGCCGATTGCACAGCCATTGAACTCGTTGCCGACGAGGCGATTCTTGTTTGCGTTGTAGACGAAGACGCATTTCTCGGGGCCGACGCGCAGACCCGTCACGTTTTCGCTGGGTCCTGGTGTACCGTCATCCGCGGGCAGTTCTTGTGTCGCGTTGCGCGAGCCGGCGGTCGTCCATCGGCTTTCAGGCTGTAGACGTCCCCGGACGATGTTTCCGGTGACGAGCGAGCTATTGGCGAAGTTCAGGAGCACGCCGTGATCCCGGTCGCCATCAGAGACATTGTCGATGATCTTCAGCCGGCTGGAGAACATGATCGCGTAGCCGACCACGTTCCCGATCGAGACATTTCCGCGGATCTCGCTGTCGTTGGTGTACATGTAGTGGATGGCAAAACGCAGGTCGTGGAAGCGGTTTTCGCTGAAGACGTTTCGTTTGCTGGCGTTGGTGGCGATCCCGTCGCGACCGAAACTGATGTCGTTGGCCAGCACCTTGGCGCCCGGAGCATTCCAGACTGTCACACCGTTTCCGGCCTCGCTCAGCCGGCCCTCCTTGAAACCGACGATCCTGTTTGCGCGTGTGATAGAGTCCTTGGCTCCGTGGATGTAGATGCCGTAGAGGTTCTCCGCCACGAGATTGTTCTCGATCACCGCATTCTGAGCCGCCTCGGTCGCAAACACGCCCGAGTCCATCATCTCGAGGTTCGCACCCGACCCGCGGATTTCAACGCCACGCAAGGTCACGTTTGCGGCGTCGATGGTCACGACCGTGCCATGGCCGTTCCCGATGATGGCCGCGCCAGGGTCACCTTCCACGACCATGGGTTTTCTGATCGTCAGTGGCCCTCTGTAGCTGCCGGGACGCAGGATAATCCGGTCGCCCGCCGTCGCTTGCTCGAAGATCGCCGTCAAATCCTCCCTGTCGGAGGGCGTGACAATGCGATCCGCCGCCCCGGCAGTTGAACAGGTGGCGGTCCAAAGGACAGCCACCGCCATGATAACAGCTTGACGCATCAGGCTGACTTGGGCTCCACGAGCATGCGGCCCTTCATCTCCATGTGCATGGCATGGCAAAACCACGAGCAGTAATACCAGTAGACGCCCGGCTTGCTCGCAGTGAAGGTGACGGATGAAGTCGCCTGCGGCCCGATCTCCATGTTGATGCCGTAGTTGACGACGGCGAAGCCGTGCGTCAGGTCCTCGACTTCATCGATGTTGGTGACATAAACCGTCACCTCGTCGCCTTGTTTAACGGTGAACGACTCCAGGCCAAACGCCGGTGCCGACGACGTCATGTAGACGCGCACCTTGTTGCCGTCTCGGATGACTTGCGAATCTATCATCAGATCGATGTTGTCCTTTTTCGCCTGTGCGACGGCATCGGCAAAGAACGGGTCGTCACGGCTCCAAAGGCTGACTGGATTGATCTTGGATGCATGCACGATCGTCGCATCATGCGGTTCGGCGAAGGTCGGGTTGTCGTGCACCAGAACCATCTCGTCGCCCGAAATGTCGATGAGCTGGTCGCTTTCCGGTTTCAGAGGTCCGACGTTCAGATACCGATCCTTCGAGAATTTGTTGAGCGAGATCAGCCATTTTCCATCGGCTTCCTTGGTCTGGCCCATCGAGGAGTGGTTGTGTCCTGGCTGATAGTGGACATCCAGTTTCTGGCGGATCGGATTGACTTTCTCGCCGGCGAAGGCGCGCTTGGCGTCCTCGATGTTCCACTTGCAGATCTGGCTGTCGATGAAGAGGGTGGTGTAGGCGTTGCCGCGGCCGTCATATGCGGTGTGCAAAGGGCCGAGACCGAGTTCCGGTTCTGCGACGACGGTGTCCCGGGGCTGGATCTTGTCGTCGAAGAGATCGTCGAACTTGCGGACATCGAAGACGGTGACGGTGGGCGAAAGCTTGCCCGCTGCCACGGCGTGAATTCCGTCGGGCGCGGTGTTCATGCCATGCGGGCCGTTTGAGACCGGAATGTAGCGGGTGTAGCGCGAGCCGTGCCGTCCGTCGATGACGGGGACGCCACTGATCTCCTTGAAATCACCCTTCTGGACTGCTTCTTCGATGCGCTTGATATTAAAGACCACAACCCAGTCCTGGTCTTTTGCCATCATCTGCTCGAGATTGACGCCGTTTTCTGAATTGTAGCAGGTCGAATAGCAATATTTGCCCTGATAGTCGGCGTCGACATTGTCAAGATTTCCGTCGACGATGACCTGCCAGGCGACCTTCATTGTCTCCCCGTCGAGAGCCGTAAGCAGGGCCTGGTAGTTCTTTGGATCGTCGAGGATCTTTCCATCGTTGGGGATCGGCACCCCGTCTTCGCCGTTGCAGAATACATAGCCGGTTTTGGGGTATTTCTGAACCCGCAGACCGTGAACCGTGTGCTGGTTTGGCAGCTCGATGATCTTGTCGCACTTCATGACGTCGAGGCGAATGCGGCAGACGCGGGTGTTGGCCTTGTCGTTGGCGTAGAGATAGCGTCCGTCGTAGGTGCCGTCGGTTTGCGACGGATGCGGATGGTGCAGGTCGCCGTTATGGTAGACGCCGCCCTGGTCCTTGAGGAACTCGACCGTCTGGGGAAGCAAGCCTTCGGTCAGCACCTTGCGGCTCTCGTTGGTCTGGCCCCAACCCGTTGCGCTGCAGCGGTTGAACACCGGAACGCGCATGATTTCGCGCATTGAAGGGACACCCACGATGCGGACCTCCCCGCTCTGGCCGCTCGAAAAGAACGTGTAGTATTCGTCCAGCTCGCCGGGCTTCACTTCCCATGTCTGGCGCCGGGACTCGGCGGCTATGGCGGGTGTTGCTGTTCCGCCCGAAAAACCGAGGACTCCACCGGCAGACGCGGCTCCCGCCGCGGCGGCCATGGCCGTCGTGCCCAGTAGCTGACGTCTGTTGAACCGCGGCTGTTTGTCTTCCGTGGACATGCTTTCTCTTCCTTCGTTATGGCCGCGACCGAAGCGTCGCATGCCGATTAAGTTCGTTCGATAGGTTTGCCGTTGTGGGTGACGACCGTCTTCGGCGGCTTCTCACCGCGTGACTCAGGAGTGGAAAGTGCCATGAATTTCTCGCGCTTCAGGCGTACCTGGATCATGTGCGGGCAGCGCTGGTCGTCATGGTACAGTTCCTGGCAATGCATGCAGTAGATGCACTCGTTCACATTGATCTGGCCCTCGGGATGGATCGATTGGACCGGACATTCCTTGGCGCAGCGCTGGCATGGAGAGCCGCATTCCGGATAGCGCTTCAGCCATTCGAACATGCGTATCCGGCCGGGGATCGCGAGTGCGGCGCCGAGAGGGCAGAGGTAGCGGCAGTAGAAGCGTTCGATGAACAGGCTGGCGACAAGCAAGGCCACGGCAAAGACGACGAACGGCCAGTCCCGCACGAATTTCAGGATAATCGCAGTCTTGAACGGCTCGACCTCCGCCGCCATCTCGGCGTAGCTCACCGAATAGAACGACAAGCCAAAAAGCCCGAGGAAGATGATGTACTTGATCGGCCAGAGCCGTTCATGCAGCCCCCAAGGGAGCTTCACCTGCGGGACTTTGAGCCGCTTTGCCGCTTTGCTCAGCAGTTCCTGCAATGCACCAAACGGGCACAGCCAGCCGCAGAACGGGCCGCGTCCCCAAAACAGCAGACCTGCAGCGACGGCGGCCCAGAGGATGAAGATCAGCGGCGCCGCAAGAAAAAATTCCCATGTGAAATTTGTGATTAGCGAGTTCATGAATGTCAGCACGTTGACGACCGACAACTGTGCATTTGCATACCAGCCGAGCCAGACGAGCGTGAAAACGAGGTAGCCGTTGCGGACCCATGCAAAGAGCTTGGGTCGCTTTACCAGCCAGTCCTGGAAGAAGAAGATCAACGTCAGAACAAGGAGTGCGCAAATCGTAATCCCGATGTTGAGGCGGTTGTTGTCCCAGATGCGGATCCATAGGGGATGGTCGTCCTGGACTTGATTGGAAGCGTCGTCCTGCGTCGGCACCGGAGGCAGGGGAGCGGCAGCTTTGGCTACGCTGATATATTGCGATGGTAGCGTGTACTCGAGATTGTAAGGAATTACCGCCTTGTCCCGTGCACCGCTGCTGCTGCGCTGTGCGAGCAGTTGGAGGTCCCAGGGTTCGGTGATGTCGAACCCGAAATCCGGGGGAACCACGAAGAGTGCGATCTCTCTCAGATCTGGAGCGTCAGACGCGGCAAGCGTCGCGATCCGGGTGTGATTCCGATCGCGGAACCTGAGACCCTGCCCGTCCTGTAGCAGTTCGATCCGATCGAAGATGCCACCTCGGACGTAGCCAGACCCCTTGAAGGAATAGGCCCCGTCCCCGGCGACGAGAATTGCCGACTGACCCGCCTGCAGGCGGCTTTGCAGGCGCTGGTATGCTGGATCGCCGAGGAGGGTTCTTCCAATCGTTGGAACGCTGACCGGGGCCACGTAGAGATCGATGAAGCGGTCGTCGGGGTTCGTTGTCTCCGGGTGCGATGCCGCGTCGGCGTGCCCTGCTTCCCCGAAGGCTTTCGAGACCTCTGCCACGGATAGCCGCAGGCTGCGAACCGAGCCGTCGCCAAGAAGTGTTTGCCAGTCTTTGACATCGCTTCGGGAGAGATCCAAGGTCTTCACGTCGGGCGGTGCTTTGAGGCTGGGTTCAGCGCCTGCGCTCAGCCTGTTGCTGCGAATTAGCTTCACCGCGGAGCGTATGACGCTGTCGCCCATGACGAGAACCGTCACGGTGGCGCCGCTGACGATCTCCACCTGCGGTGGGCGTTCTTCGCCGGCTGCCACACGGCCGAGATTCTTGCCGATGATAGAATTGAGCGCGGCGACGACTTTCGCCTGCGGGATGCCGATCAGAACGATCGGTTCATGATGTTCGATGAGTTTGATTCCGCGAACGACACCCGAGGTGTCGATGCCGACTGCGATTTGTATTGGCTTGCCGGAATAACCGGTGGAACCGGTAAAATCTGAGCTCAGGTAGGCATAGCCCACCATTTCTTCGCCCCTAAAGACGGGCGCGATCGGCGGTTGTCCGGAGGGAGTGCCGAAACGATCGGCGCCCTCGAACAATTCGCCGGGCTGGACCTTTTCCAGATATGCCGGAAGCTGGCTTGCAGACAATGCTGGCGATATCGACATCGTCGCAAAGGCGATCGCCGCAACCCAAAGGACCATTATGCGCCGTATGGCCGTACTTAGCTTGTGTGATGCCATCCCACGCGTTTTCCAGTGATTTCGACCCAGGCGTTACGGGTATAGATGGAAAAACCGATGGCTCGTTGAGCTAGATCAATCTTCTGGGATGAAGGTTCGGGAAGGATAATCACAACTTCCGCGACCGGTTTTCGATTGCCCGCACGACAAGAGGAGTGAAATGACAATGCCGCAGTTTAGTCGCGATCCATGGGAACTCACCTCTTTGGGCGATCTCCTGACGCTTGCCGCGCAGATGGAGCAGGAGGCGGTCGACGGCTACGTCGCTTTGGCGGATCGGATGCGGGAAATGGCCCGTCCCGACCTTGCAGACCTATTCGAATCCCTGGTGGTCGAAGAGAAGAGCCACCTGAGCAAGGTGGACGAATGGCGGAGCACTTCGTCACTTCCTGCCGCACGTGACCTCGTTCGAGCCCCGGAGGAACTTTTCGACGACGAGGGGGCAGGGGTGGTGGCCCCGGAACTGCTCAGCGCATACCGTGCATTTTCCATGGCGGTGCGCAACGAGGAGCGCGCATTCGTGTTCTGGACTTACGTTTCCGCCCACGCCCAGTCGGACGAAATTAAGAAGGCCGCCGAACGCATGGCACGCGAGGAGCTCGGACACGTGGCGAAGCTAAGGCGTGAGCGCAGGCTTGCTTTCCATGCCGAGCGCGACAGGATGTTCGATGTTGGCCAGCAAACCTTGGGTTCGCTGGAACAGAGGCTGGGGCTTCATCTCCAATCGATGGCGGCGAAAGCTGTTGGTCCAAGGGAAAATAACGAACTGCAATCTCTTGTGGACCAGTCGAACCACAGGGCAAAATCGTTGGGCGAAGCGCCTTTCGAAAGCGCGCCTCATACGTTGAGATCGTCGCAGGCCGCGCTGGAAAGCGCCCTTCCGCTCTGCGAACTACTCGTCGACAGCTATCTGAGCATTGGGGAGATTGCCCGCAATGATCAGGACGGCGAGCGTGCGCGGGCTTTTGCAGCACAGGTTATCCATTGCCTCCGAGCGCTGCGAAGCCTGCCTATGGCCCCAGTGGGGAGCAACTGAATATTCGGCCCGCATTGGGGTCCTCATCCGGGAAGCCGCCCGACAATCTGCCAGCTAATCGCCTTCGCCTTCCGCCAGTCTGAGAAGACGCTGCGGATCGGTGACCGTCAACTTCTGCCTTCCGCCCTCGACAATGCCCTTGCCTTCCCAGGCACTGAGGATTCGCGACACCGTGTGCAATGTCGTACCCGTCATCTCGGCGATATCCTGCCGTGATATCGGGAAATCGATTTTGATCGCGGTTCCGACCGCCTTGCCGGCTTGTTTGGACAGACGCAACACGGCATGGGCAACCCGCTTTTCCACTTCTTCGGTCGACATCTCTCGGATGCGCGTATGCGCTTCCTCAAGCCGCTGGCCGATCGTCTGCATGGCAGTCATTGCCAGGCGGGGATTTTGCTCGACGAACCGCGACCACATGTCGGTCGGCCATCCGAGGATGAGACTTTCCGCTGCGGCCGTGGCTGTTCCCGGATAGTCCTGTCGGCGCAGCGCCATGGCGAAGCCGAACAGGTCGCCCGGATGGACCATCCTGACGATGATCTGCTGGCCGTCATGGGTGACCTGCGTGACCTTGAGCCTGCCGTGCAGCAGCAGAAAGAACGATTTCGCAGCAGCTCCCTGCTCGAAAACCGCATCGCCCTGGGCGATGCGGCGCGGTGTGGCGTGCTCGAGCATGACGTCGAGGTCGGCATCCGTCATGCGCTCGAAAAGCGGCAGTGACTTCAAAACTGTACGGTCAACCTTCATTGTCGTCCTGCTGAACCTCTTTGAAAATGGCGCCGCCGATCATATCGGCTGCGACGCGGCGCGTGAAGTCTTCGATGCTCTCGATGAAGCTCAGCCGCCGGACGAGCCTGAAACCAAGATTGTCGGGCGGGCTGCCGACCGAGCATCCGCCGCCTTTGGGGTTTCTGACGAAAGTGCTCATCGGAGCGCGGTGCCTGCCGGCGGCGATCATGATACCGCAGTTCGCCGGGTCGGG
Organism: Rhizobium sp. P1_E6; assembly: GCF_056405875.1. Classification (NCBI taxonomy): domain Bacteria; kingdom Pseudomonadati; phylum Pseudomonadota; class Alphaproteobacteria; order Hyphomicrobiales; family Rhizobiaceae; genus Rhizobium; species Rhizobium sp. P1_E6. Next base: position 25,948 of record NZ_JBFUBG010000065.1, read on the forward strand.
CTCGTCGACGACGGCTTCCTTCTCGAGGTCGACACGCTTGTTGCAGGTCGAGGTCCATTCCCAGATGTTTCCACCGAAATCGGCAAGCCCGGTCTGGCTGACGCCAAACCATCCCTTCGGCTGCGGCGCCGGGTCGCTCGAGGCGGTGCGTCGCGCCTCGCGTTCATAGTCTGCAAGCCAGCGCAGCGCAGGGTTTTTGCTGTTCGCATCGGTGCCGAGTGCGTCGTCGGGGAAACGATCGGCGGCAGCGTAGGCGAGTTCGAAGTCGGTCGGAAGCCGCCATTGCTCGCCCGACTTCTGCGACAGCCAGTTCGCATAGCGCAGCGCGTCCTCATAGCTGACGCCGGTGACCGGCGTGTCGTCGCCGGAGGTTGTGCTTCGCCCTTCCGGGTCGGGGCAGGCGCCATCGGCCACGCAACGGTCATACTCGAAAAGGCTGGTCTGATATCTCATGATCGTCAGGGGCATCCGGACGTAGGCCTCGCGCTTCGGCGCATCGACCGCCAAGCCCCTGCGGAAATACTCGGTCGCGTCGCGATACTGGAATTCATGGGGTGCAATGGTTATGACCTCGGGAGCGGCAAATGCGGCATCGCGCCGCCCGATGTTTATCAACCCGGCCTCAACCGCAAGCGTTGCCGAAAGGACCGCAAGAAGCACAAGCGGAAGTACGATCGAAATGCCGGAAATTCCTGCAGTCTCGGCATGCGGTGTCATGTCCTTTTCGCAACATGCGCCCCCTTTTTAAAGAAAACATACTGTGCAGGCCGCCCTCACGGCCTGCACAGTCCCATCAAGGTCAGCTGGCCGACGGCGACTTCACCGAAGTCATCAGATCGTCGTTCCAGTCCCCGGTGACCTTGAAGTGGGCAGCCGCACCGAGTTCGAATGCCTCGATGAGGTTGTGGTTGACATAGGCGTAGATGCCGGGCTGCGCGAAAGTGTAGAGCGCCGCACCCGCTGTGCCGCCCGGGATGAACCAGGTCTCCTGGTCTATGTCGGGCACATTCGCAAACTTGCCGGTCGCCCAGACATATTCGCCATGCCCACCGATGAGATGCGGTCGCGTGTCGCGATTGGCCTGCGAGTGCACGATGAGCACGGTTTCGCCGACCTTGGCGGTCATCGCATTGTCGCCCGTCAGCGCGCCGACGGCGCCGTTGAAGACGATGTGGGTCGGGGTTAGCGTCTTCATCACCGCAAGCGTATCCTCGTAGGCCTCGCCGGGGCTGTCGTATTTCTTGAACTTGCCGGCCTCGTCGCGCGGGATGTAGAAATCCTGCTCGCCGACATAGTAGATCTTGTCGTAGACGAGGGGTTTTCCATGGCCGTCGGTGAGACCCTCGCGCGGGAGAACCATGATTGCGCCGTTCATCCCCGACGTGACATGCCAGGGCACCATGCCGGGAGGTGCGCAGTGGTAGACGAAGACCCCTGCCTTTGTCGCCTTGAAGCGCAGGACGGTGCTTTCGCCGGGGTTGACGACCGTCAGCGCACCGCCGCCAAGCCCGCCCGTTGCGGCGTGAAAGTCGATATTGTGCTGCATCGTGTTCGTTTCGGGATTGACCAGCGTCAGCTCCACATAATCGTCCTGGTGGACGACCATCAGCGGGCCGGGCACCGAACCGTCGAACGTCATCGCGTTCACCTCGGTCCCATCCTTATCGAGCACCATCTTCTTTTCCTGGATGGTCAGCGTGAATTCCTTGATCTTCGGGCCAGCCTCGGCTTTCTGGCTGTGTGGATGGACGAAGGGTGGCTTGACCAGTTCGACCTTTTCTCGCTGAAGCTTGGTGAAGTCGACTGTCGGCGCCTTCCTGGGCGCGTTCGCTGCCACCACCTCGTCGGCATGGGCAGCGCTATTCGCGATGATGATCGGCGTTAGCGCTCCTGCGACGGCAGCGCCCGTAAGCATCGTGCGACGGGTCATTTGCAGAGTGTTCGTCATTTCTAATCTCCCGTAGTCGAAGAGCGAGCGAACGCCGCCCGGTCGAGAAGGAAGGTAGTAGAAACCCCATTGGACTCTTTGATTTGGAGCAAACTGACTATTTGTGTCAGCGCAAAGTTCTGCCGCCGCTGTTTGCGTAATCTCAACGACTGCCCCGACAATCCTCGGCATTGCTGTGTCGTCAATTTGGAGACACGGAAATGAAAAACACTTCGGATGCCGCGCGAGATTTTCCGCGCGGCATGTCGCGAACCGGACCGGTCCTCTTCTCCTATGGCTTCCGGCCCTTCTTCCTGGCATCGGCGCTCTGGGCTATTGCAAGCCTCGACCTGTGGGTGGCCTATCTCAGCTTCGGCATCCCTGTCGCATCGGATTACGGACCATTGTATTGGCATGCGCATGAGATGCTGTTCGGCTTCGCACCGGCGGTGCTGGCCGGCTTCTTGCTGACGGCGATCCCGAACTGGACCGGCCGCCTGCCGATCGCCGGAAGGCCGCTGGCAGTCCTGTTTGCAATCTGGTGCGCCGGCCGTATCGCGATGCTGGCCAGCGGCTCGGTCGGGATCATCGCTGCGACCGCCATCGACAGCCTGTTTCTGCCTGTCATGCTCGTTATCTGCGCGCGTGAGGTCGTAGCTGGCAAGAAATGGAAGGATTTAAAAGTTATCGCGGGACTTTTTGTCCTTTCGCTCGCAAACTTGGTCTTTCATATCCAGGTCATCAAGGGCGTAGGCCCGGAACTCGCGATCCGTCTCGGGATCGGTGCCTACGTGCTGCTCGTGACGATTGTCGGGGGTCGGATCCTGCCCAGCTTCACCCGCAACTGGATCAATCAGTTCGGCCGTACGGACTTTCCGGTGCCGTATAACACCTTCGATGCAGCAACCATCATCATCGGTGCGGTCGCGCTTGTCCTGTGGACGTGCGTGCCGGAATCCACGGCTGTTTGCGGGGTGGCGGGCGTCGCGGCGATCCTGAACACGATCAGGCTGGTCCGCTGGCGGGGCTGGGCCACCTGGCCGGAGCCCATTCTGTTCGTCCTGCATGCCACCTTCTTATTCGTGCCGCTCGGTTTTGCCGCCATCGCTCTTCAAGCATCCAGATGGCTGCCCGAAGTGGGCGTGCTGCATATCTTCGCGATCGGCACGATTTCAATGATGATGTTGGCGGTGATGACGCGGGCAACGCGCGGCCATACCGGACGGAAACTGAAATCGAGCCGGACGACCAATATTTCCTACGTTCTGCTTGGCTGCGTTGCACTTGTCCGGCCGCTTGCCGAACTCGTTCCCGCGCTGACGACGGAAATCCTTGCGGTAGCCGCGATCGGCTGGACGGCATCTTTCGGATTGTTCGTGGTGGAGCATGGCCCGCTTCTGTGGTCGGGACGCAAGCCACTGACCGTGAAGGGAGGCTGACAGTGTCGCACCGGAAAGGCCGCACGATCGGCCTTTGTCATTCAGCCCTGCTCACGTCCCGGCCTCATGCCTGAAAGCCGCATTTCCGGCGATGATCTGGGACGGAAACGGTGGTGCTTATGGCTGATGCATGGATGCGCCGGATATGCCTCGACGCGTTCACTTGCACTTGTCGAGCCTCAGTGCATCCGTAATCTCGGCTCTGGCCACGCCAATAAGCGTTTCCATAGCAGCGCGGGCAACCTGTGGCTCTCTCATCCTGATAGCATCCAGGACTGCATGATGCTTCTCGAGAGCCTGTTCGTGAGACTGGCTCGCGCGGTTTGTAAGGCGGAAACTTGCGAGTAGGGCGGCTCTGATTGCACTGGCAAACTGCCTGTAGACCCAGTTGCCGCTGGCATTGATGATGGCCGTATGGAAGTCCAGGTCTGCTCGGCTCCATTCTTCGTTATCGCGGGAATTGGCATCCACCATGTCCTCATACGCTTGGGCGATGCGAGAAAGCTGCCTGGCGGTGGCATTCGTGGCCGCCTGTGCGGCAGCTGCAGGCTCCAGGAGCTGCCGTGCGTCGATCAGGGAAGTATAGAATGTCTCGTCGCCGCCTATGGACAACATCACATCGAGCACGAGAGGATCGAGATAATTCCAGTTCTCGCGTGGGAGGATGATCGTTCCCGCTCTCGTGCGGGAGCGGGTCATCCCCAACGCTACCAGATATTGCATCGCCTCACGCAAGCTGGTGCGGCTGACATTGAACCTGTCCGTCAAGTCCGCCTCGTTCGGAAGTGTCGATCCCTCGGCTAGTTCCCCTGAGACAATTTGCTCGACGAGTTGCGTCAACAGCGCTTCGCGGACGGAACGCTTTCCGCGGCCCGCGATCTCCTCTCCGCTTTCCGTCAACGTCCTCTCGGTTCGCATCACTTCTCCGCATTCCTGGCTTCGCGCCATTCTTCGACAATGGCTTTCGGTTCATTTCGCCCACCCTTACCCAACTCAACTAGCACGAAACTCGCCAGAAAAACCACACTTATAAAAAAATAAATCGTATTTATATTGACATTAATCCGATGAATAATATTGTTTGCTGGTGACGGTGGAGCCGCAAGGCGGATTATCCATCGATTTCGCATTCAAAAGGGAGGGAGCGATGAAGCTCGTCACGAACGCCGCCATTTTGGCGCTCAGCACATTCAGCGCCGCGTTGATCACGCCGGCCTACGCCCAGGACAGGGATTTGAAAGTCGGCGCGATTTATATGGATGCGCAGGGTTTCTACGCCGGTGTCCGGAAAGGCATTCAAACGGGGGCGAATGACGCTGGCCGCAAGCTCGACATCATCGAGACGAATGCTCAAGGTGACGTGAGCAAGGAGTCTTCTTTCATCGACTCGCTGATTTCCTCTGGCGTACAGGCAATCATCGTCTCTCCGGTTTCCGCCGACGGTTCCAATCGTGCAATCCGTCGCGCCCACGAAGCTGGCATTCCTGTCGTCTGCTACAATACCTGCCTGAACGACGCCGACATGAAGGAATATATTTCGGCTTACGCGGTCGGCGACCCTTACGATTTTGGGCATAAGCTGGGCGATGCGGCTGCCGACTATTTCATTGCAGAGAAGAAGGACGCGCCGAAGATCGCTGTTCTAAATTGCGAATTTGTCGAAGTTTGCGTTACTCGCCGTAAGGGCTTCGAAGAAGCATTGAAGGCGAAGGTTCCGGGCGCCCAGATCGTCGCCAACCAGGAAGGTGCGATCCTTGACAAGGCCGTCTCTGTCGCGAGCACGATGCTATCGTCCAATCCCGACATAGACGCTTTCTTCGGCGAAGCCGGTGGCGCAACGCTTGGTGCCGCTCGCGCGGTCAAAAGCCAGGGCAAGACCGGCAAAGTTGTCGTTTTCGGCGGCGATATGACGACCGAGATCGCGCAGGAAATTGCAGATTTCACGGTTATCAAGGCGGTCGTCGACATTTCAGGCCAGGGTCTCGGCAAGCTCGCGCTTGCGCAGGCCATCAAGTCGATCGATGGCCAGCCGCCGGAAGGCATCAAGGTTGCGTACGATATTGATCTCTACAAGTCTTCCGAAGACGGGAAAGCTTGGTTGAAGGCGCACGCCGACGGTATCCCGTGATGTCTTTGGCCTGATGGGACCAACAATCGAGGCCGCCAGGCGACTGGCGGCATCTCCTCAGCGATGGAAAGCTTCATGACACAGATATCGCGCTCCGTTCAGGCAACGGCTCGGCATCCGCTCGCATCGATTCAAGGATGCACTCGCCAGTATCCCGGCGTATTGGCACTGGACAACGCAACTTTTGAAGTTGCTGTGGGCGAAGTAAGGGCGCTTCTGGGTAAGAATGGTGCTGGCAAGTCGACGCTCATCAGGCTTCTGACCGGCGCCGAAATTCCAGATCGCGGAACCGTCGCGGTCGATGGGGAGGAACTCCGTCATACAGGTTCTAGCCGGGCGCAGGACGCTTTCGACAAGGGAGTGCGGGTGGTCTACCAGGAACTCAGCCTGGTGCCGGGAATGACGCTTGCAGAAAACCTGTTCTTGGGGAGGTGGCCGCGAAAGGCGGGCATCATACAATACTCCGACATGGAGGCCGAAGCCTCGGCGGCGATGAGCCGATTGGGTCTTGACCGGGCCCCCAACGCGCTTGTGGCTGCCCTGAGCCCGGCAGAGCGCCAATTGCTTGAGATAGCTCGTGTCCTTCTCGGCAAGCCGAAGCTCGTCATCCTTGACGAGCCGACGAGCTCACTGGCGGCAGCGGAAGCAGATAAGGTAATCGCGGCGGTTAAGCGGATTGCATCTGAAGGGATCGCAGTCATCTATGTCAGCCACCGCATGAATGAAATTCGCCAGATCGCCCATTCCGCGACCATTATGCGAGATGGCCGCATTATCGATACCGTGGACGTGAAGGGCGCTGATACACGCGAGATCGTCCGGCTCATGCTTGGCTCAGAAGCGTCTCAAGCAGCGGCGCTCGAAAACAGAAGCCAGGAGAAGACAGTTCTTGAGGTAAGAGAGCTGACGCTCGCTCCCAAGCTCACCGCCGTTTCTTTCGCCCTGAGAGCAGGCGAGGTCCTCGGGATAGCCGGGCTGCTCGGATCTGGACGCACCGAACTGCTCCAGGCAATCATGGGTGTACGCCGCCCGGACAAGGGCAGCGTACTCGTTGACGGCAAGGCGGTTCAACCGGGCCAATACAAGCGAATGATTTCGAGTGGCTTTGGATACACGCCCGAAAGCCGGAAGGAGGAGGGGATCGTCCCGCTTCTCGGCGTCGACGAAAATACGTTGGCGACGAATTTTGCCAGCGTCAGCAAGCGCGGGATCCTGTCCTCCAAACTGATGGCCGACGCGACGCGCAAAGTCATAGAGCGATTGCATATCAAGACGGCACGCACCGATACACCGATTGGCACGCTGTCGGGTGGCAACCAGCAAAAGGTGGTCATCGGCCGGTGGGTCTACGCCAACAGCCGTGTTCTGCTGCTTGATGAGCCGACGCGAGGCGTGGATGTCGAGGCGAAAGCACAGATCTATGCAATCATCCGTCAGCTCGCCGCCGAAGGGCGCAGCATTGTCTTCGTCTCAAGCGAGATCGAGGAGCTGCCCCTGGTTTGCGACCGGGTTCTCGTTCTGCGGGATGGGGCTCTGCACGAAGAATTCAAATCACCAAACATCGATCAGGACGCCTTGATGGCCGCCTGCATCGCAGGACATTGAGGGAGACATAAGATGTCGCTCGATCAGGCTGCAAAGCCCACTTCCGCCCGCTCAAAGAACTCGGGTTTCACTTTCTCGCAGCATATGAACGAACTGAGCTTGTTCGTGGCAATCGCTGTGCTTTATGTCGTCTTTACGTCAACGGCGAACGGCTTCCTATCGTTCAACAATCAGATCAACATTCTTCGCGATGCCGCAACAATCGGCATTGCCGCATGGGCTGCCACGCTCATCATCATTGCTGGTGAGATCGACGTCAGCGTCGGACCAATGGTGGCATTCATCTCCGTAATCCTGGCATTTTTCTTGCAGTGGGGTGTTCCCACTCCGATCGCATTCGCACTTGCAATCGTCGTCGGCGCGTTACTGGGTTCTATCGCGGGTGCCCTGCGGGCCTATTTCGATGTCCCGTCCTTCGTCGGCACTCTTGGCCTTTGGAGTGCCCTGCGCGGCACGGCTCTCTTTGTCACGGACGCGCTTCCTGTTTCTATCGGGCGGAATGATACCCTGGACGCATTGGATCGCTCCTTTCTTGGAATACCTCCGGCTGCGATCATAATGCTGCTGCTATTTGCGGTGTTCACATTCGTTAGCCGAAAGACCGCCTTCGGTCGGTCTGTCTTTGCGATTGGCGGCAATGCTCATGCAGCGTTCCTGAGCGGCATCAGCGTATCGAAAATCCGTGTCGCGCTTTTTGCAATCGCGGGAGCCATGGCCGCAATATCCGGGATCTTGCTTGTTTCACGGCTTGGATCCGGAAACGCCACGGCTGCGACGGGTCTGGAATTTGACGTTATTGCCGCAGTTGTGGTTGGGGGCACCTCGCTTTCGGGTGGGCGAGGTTCGATGCTCGGCACGCTACTCGGCGTCCTTGTTATTACCCTCATCGGTAATGGTCTTGTTCTGCTTGGGATCAACCCCTTTTTCCAGCAGGTGGTACGCGGCCTTATTATCGTTATTGCGGTGCTTGCCAACATTCAGGCAATCAAGCGCAGCATGTCGCGCAACAAGGGTTGATGCATGTCGGTAATCAACCTCGCAGCCGGTTCCCTCTCGCTTCGGATTTCGACAAAGGGCGGACTCGTGCTTGGCTTTTGGCGAGACGTCGGCATCGGCAAGGTTCCTTTATTGCGCCCGAGCCAGTCGGATAACGCTGATGCGTTGGGTTCCTCTTGTTACCCGCTCGTTCCCTTTGGAAACAGAGTGAAGGACAACCGTTTCCAATTCGACGGTGTTGACTACCAGTTCACACCAAATACCAGATGGGACAGGCACTATCTTCACGGAGAGGGTTGGCAGTCAGAGTGGGCCCTCGGACGGAGGACGCCTCAATCAGCGGAAATGACCTTCACCCACAGGGGCGGAGCAACTCCCTATGAATACCGGGCTCACCAACAGTTTACATTAAATGAAGAGGAGCTGACGGTGACCCTCGCCGTCGAAAATCGTGGCGAGCGCGCGATGCCGTTCGGCCTCGGTTGGCATCCCTACTTTCCGATGACGGCCAGGACTGCCCTGCAGGCACCGGCGCGCAGATATTGGACCGAAGCAGAAGGCTGGCTGCCGGGTGAACGAACTGAAATTCCCTCCGACCTCGATTTCACCTCGCCAGCGCCATTGCCAAATCGATGGGTCAATAACGGTTTCGAAGACTGGAGCGGCGAGGCCCTGATAACATGGCCGGAGTGGCACACGGCGCTGCACCTGACGGCGGATGCTATCTTCAAGCACGCCTTTATCTTCGTGTCGGACGCAGTCTTCGATCCGAACTTCAAGCGGGACTATTTCTGTTTTGAGCCGATGAGCCATTTGGCCAACGGACACAATTTATCTGATCTCGGTGACCTGAAGGTCTTGCAGCCGGGCGAGAGTTTTTCGGGAAGTATGCGCCTGCGTCCGTCAAACATCTGATTTACAAACCGGAGTTCATGAATGTCGGTCAGAGACCGTTACGACTACATTATCGTTGGCGGAGGCAGCTCCGCTTGCGTCGTCGCGTCAAAGCTGGTGCGTGACGGCAAAGCCAGAGTTCTGATACTCGAGCGAGGTCCTGCGAAGGCAAACCCCATCATGCACTTTCCAGCGGGGTACATGAAGTTCCTCGCCAAGGACACGTATCTTTCGATGCATCAGACGAAGCCACAGCCCCAACTGAACGGACGCGGCCCGATCGTGCCACAGGGGAAGGTGCTGGGAGGCGGCAGCACAGTCAACGCAATGGTTTACATGCGAGGCCAGGCCGCCGATTTCGATTTTTGGAACGAGCTCGTGACACCGGAGGGGTCGAACGACGGCGCCTGGTCTTATGACGATTTGCTGCCCTATTTCAAAGCGCAGGAAGATAATGACCACCTTGCTGGTGAGTTTCACGGAGTAGGCGGACCATTAAAGATCTCGCATCTCGGCCATACCAGTCCGATGACGCGAACATACGTGAAGACACTGCAGGGCATGGGCATCCCCTACAATCCAGACTTCAATGGCGAACGCCAGTTTGGGGTCGGCTTTATGCAGCACACGATTGATTGGAAGACGCGCAAGCGCTCCAGCGCTGTTGACGCCTTTCTCACACCAATCATGAACAACCCGCTGCTGACGATCGAGACTGAAGCAACGGTTACATTGCTTGAGATGAATGGCGACCAAGTGACCGGTGTTCACTATGTACAAAATGGGACCAGTAAGAGAGCAGAGGCTGGCAAGGAGGTTATCCTCGCTGCAGGCGCGTACCAGACGCCAAAGCTTCTTATGCTGTCGGGCATCGGTCCTGAGAATGAGCTGACGCGGCACGGCCTCAAAACTATCGTCGCCTTGCCCGGTGTCGGAAAGAACCTGCAGGACCACTACGAATGCCCGGTGGTCGCGACCACGAAGGGGTCATTTGGTTACTATGGCCAGGATCGGGGCTGGCCGATGATCAAGGCGGGGTTGCAGTATCTGATGTTCAAGTCGGGGCCGGTGTCGACCACTGGGGTCGAAACGTGCGCGTTCTATGACCCCGACGGCAATAACGAACGTCCCACCATTCAGATGTTTTGTGTCCCGACCGTCTATCTTGATCGGGACGTCATGGGGACGGAACCTGGTGACGGGGTGACAATCAACTCGCTTCTGCTCCGACCGAAGGCACGTGGTTCGGTAACATTGGCTTCGGCGGATCCATTGGAGAACTCAATCGTCGACACCCAGATTTTTGGCCATCCGGACGATTTGCGTCTGACTATGGCAGGTTTCCGTTTCGCGCGAACGGTCCTCGATGCATCGCCAATGAGAGATCTGATCGAGAAGGAGATCTTTCCTGGACCCGACGTGACCAGCGACGAGGCGGTGGCTGCTCACTGCAAACGCACTGTCAAGACGGGTTACCATCCCGTAGGGACCTGTAAAATGGGTCGCGACAGCGACCCGGAGGCGGTCTTGGATCTGAACTTGCGGGTGAGGGGGACACGTGGCCTCCGAGTAGTCGACGCGTCGATGATGCCTGCGATCGTGAGCGGCAACACCAACGCTGCTGTCATGGCTGCAGCGGGAAAAGCCGCAGACCTTATACTCGCATGAACAGGCCCATGATGAAGATCACCAAACTGACCACCTATATTGTCCCGCCGCGCTGGCTGTTTCTGAAGATCGAAACCGACGAGGGCATCGTCGGCTGGGGCGAACCGGTTGTCGAAGGCCGCGCGCTGACCGTCGAAGCAGCCGTCCACGAACTTGCCGACTACCTTATCGGCAAGGATCCCTTCCTGATCGAAGACCACTGGACAGTCATGTATCGCGGCGGCTTCTATCGCGGCGGCGCCATCCATATGTCGGCAATCTCCGGCATCGACCAGGCGCTCTGGGACATCAAGGGCAAGGCGCTCGGCCAGCCGATCCACTCGCTGCTCGGCGGCCAGGTGCGCGACCGCATCAAGGTCTACTCCTGGATCGGCGGCGACCGCCCCTCCGACGTCGCCCGCAA
>NZ_JBFUBG010000066.1:0-71499 GCF_056405875.1 Rhizobium sp. P1_E6
ATTTAAAGGCTTTCAATTTAAAGGCTTTCAGGCGCCGCGTGGTACAGCATCATGCTCCTTGCGTGCTATCACCGTGGCGACGACAAAGACGAGCAGCGCGCCGACGGCAAGGCAGACTGACAGGAAGAACATCGGCGCAATCGTGCTTCCAGTCGCATCCTTGATCCAGGGCACGACGTTCTGGGCGACGAAGCCGCCAAGATTGCCGACGGAATTGATGGCGGCGAGGCCGGCTGCAGCCCCGGCCCCCTTCAGGAAGCGTGACGGAAGGCTCCAGAAGACCGGCTGCGGCGCGAAGATGCCGGCTGCGGCAATGCAGAGGAATATGAACTGCACCGTGTTGTTCGGCACGAGCGCGGAGAGCAGCAGGCAAGCCGCCCCAATGAAGGCCGGGATGACGATATAGGGCGTCTTTACCTTCACCTTGTCGGCAGCAGCCGGCACCGCCCAGAGTGCAATCGCGACCAGTATCCATGGGATGATGTTGATGAAGCCGTTTACCGTGTTGCTGACACCGAATGACTTCACGATGGTCGGCAACCAGTAGCTGAGGCCGTAAGCTGCGAGCGGAAAGGCGATGTAGCAGAGCGCCATCAACAGGACGCGGGGATCGACAAGCGCCTTGAAGCCGTTTCCGGCATTGTGGTCCATGCCGGAATTTTCGGATGCAAGCCGGTTTGCAAGCCAGCCCTTCTCCTCGTCACTGAGGAAACTTGCACTTTCGGGCCGGTCATAGAGATAGAAGAAGGTGACGATGCCGGCGATGACGGCCGGAATGCCGGTTGCCAGAAACACCCATTGCCAGCCGGCATGGCCAAGGAAGCCGTCAAGATCGAGCAGCATGCCGCCGACCGGCGCTCCGACGGCATTGGCAAGCGCGCTGAAGATCATGAAGAGCCCCACCATGCGGCCGCGATAATCCGAAGGGAACCAGAGTGTCAGAAGGTAGAGGACGCCCGGAAAGAAGCCCGCCTCGCAGACGCCGAGCAGGAAGCGCAGGATATAGAACATCGTCGCGTTCTGCGTATAGGAGAGCAGGATGGTGACGACACCCCAGGAGACTAGGATGCGCGCGAACCAGACGCGTGCGCCGAACCTGTCGAGAAACAGGTTGCTCGGCACTTCGAAGAGGAAATAGCCGATGAAAAAGAGCGAGGCGCCAAGGCCGTAGGCATATTCGCTCATACCGAGCGCATCGACCATTTCCAGCTTGGCGAAACTCACGTTTTGACGATCGATATAGGCAATGAGGTAAAGGATTCCGAGGAATGGCATGAGGCGCCAGGTAATCTTCGAGATCAACTGCTGTTCGTTGACCATTGCAAATTCTCCAAATGATTGTTGCTTTTCCCCCGAATAGATAGCGCGGCCCGACGATTATCAATCGCACCGAGAGGATAGTTGCCTTCGAGATTGACAATCCATATGCCGTCAGTCCAAGCGTAGGGAAGCGGTAAGCTTCCCCTCCTGTCGTATCTCAAGAGAGATCATCATGGCCCTGTCCTCTCCCCGCGAGTTCCTCACCAGCCTGTTTTCCGCGGCCGTTCGCGCCGCCGATCCGGTGACCGGCATCAAGGCGCATCTGCCGGAAAAGCCTGGCGGCAAGACGGTTGTGATCGGCGCCGGCAAGGGTGCTGCGCAGATGGCGCGCGCACTGGAAAGCGTGTGGGACGGCCCGCTCGAAGGCGTGGTCGTCACCCGCTACGGCTACGGCTGTGAAACACAGAATATCGACATCATCGAAGCCGCCCATCCGGTTCCCGATGCCGCCGGTCTTGCTGCCAGTAAACGCCTGATGGAAGCAGTCGCCGGCCTTGGCGAAAACGATCTCGTCATCGCCCTGATCTGCGGCGGCGGCTCGGCGCTCCTGCCCTCCCCGCCCGAGGGCCTGACGCTGCAGGACGAGATCCTGCTCAACGAGCTGCTGCTCGCCTCCGGCGCACCGATCTCTGCCATGAACGTCGTGCGCAAGCATCTTTCCACCATCAAGGGCGGCCGGCTCGCCGCTGCGACCAAAGCCCGCGTCGTCAGCCTGATCGTCTCGGATATTCCCGGCGACAACCCGGCCCATGTCGCCTCGGGCCCAACCGTTCCTGACGGCTCGACCCGTCACGACGCGCTTCAAATCATCAAGCAATACAGCCTTAAATTGCCCCAGGCGGCGATCGATCATCTGAACTCCCCCAAGGCCGATGCGCCGCACCCGAACGATCCGGTCTTTGCCCGTCATGAACATCACATCATCGCCTCGGCCGGCGTGTCGCTCGAAGCGGCCGCCGAACTGGCCCGTTCTGAGGGTATAACGCCGGCAATCCTGTCGGATTCCGTCGAAGGGGAATCGCGCGACGTGGCACAGGTGCATGCGGCGATCGCCCGCGAGGTAGCCGGTCGCGACCGGCCTTTCACCAAGCCTGTCGTCATCCTCTCCGGCGGCGAGACGACGGTGACGCTGCGCGTCAGGGGCGGCAAAGGCGGCCGCAACGGCGAATTCGCGCTCGCACTCGCATTGGCAATCGACGGGCATGACGCCATTCACGTGCTTGCCGCCGATACCGATGGCATCGACGGTTCGGAAGACAATGCCGGCGCATTCTCGGATGGCGGCACGGTCAAGAGATTGCGCGCAGCCGGCCTCGACCCGCGCCGCGTGCTTGACGGCAATGACAGCTATTCCGGCTTCACGGCCATCGGCGACCTGTTCGAAACCGGCCCGACCGGCACCAATGTCAACGACTTCAGGGCAATCCTGATCGTCTGACCGCTCGTCCACGAAAGCCCGTGCGGTTCACCGCTTTACCGATGCGTTCTCGGATAGGGATTGGGCTCCGGCGGCGTCCAGTTGGCGAGCGTCGCGGGATCGGGCTTCCATACCTCGACTTTCAAAGGATAGCAGGCGGCCGCATCACTGGAATGACTTGCGCTACAATCGCCTCCCGGGCAGGCAGACAGGGCACCGAAAAGATCGATCTCAGCAAAGAATTCGATGAAGTCTCCCGGACGCACAGGGCTGGCCTTCATGAAATACTGATGTGTATCCCTGGTGAAGCCGGTGCACATGAAGACATTCAGCACGTCATGGACATGCATCTCGGCCTGCTCGATCGGTATGCCGCAGTCGGCGGCAAGCGCCCGTGTCAGGTTCGAATGGCAGCAGTGATGATAATCGCCACCTTCCAGCAACCGGTTGGTATAGGGATCGCAGCGTGTTCCGATGACATCGTGAACGCCGGCGCCATCATCGTCCCAGCCGTACCAGCCGAGGCTGTCGTAGGTGATGGTTGCCATGGGACGCAGATATGGCAGCGTGCTCCAGAGACGATCACCAATGCCAACATGGGTGGCGTGCAAGGCCCGCGTCTTGCCGCTGAAAAAACGTTCGGTGAGATCGCCGGCATTCCACAGATTGAGATCGCCGACCTGAGGGCCCTCCATGCTGACGATGCGGAAGAAATGCCCCTGCGCAACGTGGAAGCTGCCTGCTTCGCGCGGCGGCACGATCACCTCGGTGACCTTCGTCAGCGTTTGGCGGGCGGCCGCAAGCAGCTCGAGATCGGCGGAGGGAAGCGTTTCTACGGGATAGACGACCACGGGCGGCGCTGAACGTCGCTCGGCTGCGTCAGAAGGGCTTGGCATCATGGACTGCTTCGACATCTTGTTGTTTCCGCTCGGCTGGCGATCTTCGGGTGCTCCGCCCCGCGACACGCGATAAGTCGACGAGCACTCTTAGCGCGGTTGCACCATGGGGCAACCGAGATGTTTCTTGCTCAATGGGCAAGTTTTGCTTAGCCATCTCACATGAGAAACCTTCCCATCGCATCATTGCGGGCATTCGAAGCCGCCGCACGTCATGAAAGCTTCGTCAGGGCAGCTGCCGAATTAAACCTGAAGCCCGCCGGCATCAGCCAGCATGTGAGGGCGATAGAGAACTGGCTTTGTATTCCCTTGTTTTTGCGCCATAGCCGCGGCGTGACGCTGACAGCCGCCGGCAGGGAATTCGGCGCAGCCGTCACGCATGCATTGGCGCATATCGAAATCGCCGCCGGGCAATTACGGCTGGAGGCGAACAGCCGTCCTGTCAGCGTTGCGTGCATTCCCTCCATGGCGGTGCGATGGCTCATTCCGCAGCTGCCGAGGCTGAGAATTGCTTCTCCTGATATCCGGATCAACATCGTCTATGCGCTCGATGCCAAGACGCCGGAAGCGGCCGGCGCCGACCTGCTGATCTGCCACGGGATGCGGCCGAGTTCCGGCGCCATCAAGCTCTTGGATGCCGAGACCAGACCAACCTGCTCGGCGGAATTCCTCGCTCGACATGGTCCCTTTCATACGCCTGCCGACCTGCTTGGTTGCGAAATCCTGCACGACGAGACGACCGATGCCTGGGCACGCTGGTTGTCAGGCACCGGCATCCATTCCGCACCGAAGCTCGGACCTGTTTTTGCCGACTTCAATCTCATGATCGGCTCGTTGATCGGTGGCCAGGGTGTCGGCCTTTGCCCGACAGCGCTGATCGCAGACGAGATCGCGGCGGGTTCGCTCATTTCCCTCTTCGAGAGGGCGTCCGATACGGACAAGGCCTACTGGCTCATCGAGGCGAAAGGCCTCTCGCGCGAGGCAAAAACGCTTCGGGATTGGCTGCTTGCGGCAAGACAGGACGAGGGCTGACGATCCGGCCGGGACCGATCAGGCCTTGGCTCGCTTTGGAATATGCAAATCCTCAGACATCATGCGCCAGGTATTGCGACCGCCGGCCTTGGCACGATAGAGCGCCCGATCCGCCTCCTGCATGAGGGCCTCGCCGTCCAGCCCTTCAGCAGCAGCAATGCCGATGCTGACGCCAAGGCGGATGGCAAGACCATTGATGGCAAAGGGCTGCTCGAAGGCGGCGATGCAGCGCTCGGCCAGATCAACTGCGTCGACCCGTTCTCCCGTCATCAGGATTGCGAATTCATCGCCCCCGAGGCGGGCGACCAGATGGCCAGGCGCATGCACTTCCAGCCTGTGGGCGACATTTTTCAGTACTTCATCGCCAGCAGCATGGCCAAACGTGTCATTGACGGGCTTAAAGCCATCCAGATCCAGGCAGCAGATAACGACATTTTCACGTTCATCCGATGCCAGTGCTTTTCCGAGTGCCTTGTAGAATTGCATCCTGTTGGGCAAGCCTGTCAGAATGTCGTGATGTGCCAGACGATTGGCTTCAGTTTCGGCAAGGATTCTGTCGCTGACATCAGCCACGGTGAGCAGCAGCCGGCGCTCGGATCCCTCGTCCAGGAGCCGAATATAGATCAGCACGTGGCGCTCCAATCCGTCGCTCGTCTTCTGACGCCAGATCGTCCGGGCGTCACAGTCACCGTCGAGATTAAGGAGGGCCTTCTCGAATGCCCGGAGCTCGCTATCGGCATGCATGTCGCAGGCCCGCTTAGACTGCAGCACCGCGGGCTGGACTCCATAGAAATCAACGGCTGCCCTATTGGCTTGCAGAATGGCGAGACTATCGCCATCGCACAAAAGCATCGGCATTGGATTGGCGTCGAACAATTGGCGAAGCCAGTCCTCCCGCTGCTTGAGGCCGGTAATATCGATGCGCATGCCGATCGCGCCTCCATCAGGCGTGCGCCGGTCGTCATGGCGCAGCCATCGGCCGTCCCGCAACTGCTGTTCGTCCTGGGAAACCGGCTGATGGAATTTCTGCATGCGGGCGCTGAGCCAAGCCTCCTTGTCGTCGACAAGTTCGCGCATCCCGTCGCCGGCGAGGCTGGTCCTCAAAATATCCTCAAAGGCGACACCAGGTCTGAGGTGCTCGGCTATGTCGGCATAGAGCTCTGCATATTTCTGGTTCCAGAGCACATAGCGGTCGTTGGCGTCGAACACGCAGACCGCCTCCGGCAACATTTCGATGACATAGCGCAGGCGCAGATTGGCCTCGCGCGCCGCATGGCCTGCCCGAGGCTCGTCATCGACAGGCTCGAGGAAAGCTGCCGTTGCCGTCTCCGTGCCTGTGGGCCAGCTCAAGACTTGTACGCGACATAGCCGACGCTGACCGAGACGATCGCTGATGAATACGGTGGAGATGCCTGGCAACAACGGCCATTCCGGCATGAGTTCGCCAACATCGGCGCCGGCAAGCCGGTCTTCGAGATCAAGGAGATGTTCGGCTTGGGCGTTGGCAAACATGACCTGCCCAGCGGCGTCGAGCACGAGCACCGCCATCGGACACGCCTCCAGGAATGCAACGATCTCAGCACCAAGCATCGTTATCCCAACCGTAAAGTCGCTGCAGCAGTTTCGGGTGTGACTTTAACAGCGGAACGTAAAGGAATGTAACCATGTCTCGCAGCAGGAGATTTTCATGCCACCTCCGAAGCAAGACAGGGTTTCCAGAAAATTAAGAGAAGATCCGGTTGTACGGTTCCATGACGAACGGCTTGACGATTGCATTCGCTTCACTGCAGTGACTTCGCTCTGATCACAACTTCAGGCCGCATCTTCTCGCCGAGACCAAGATCACCCCGCCCTCGACAAGCAACACGGGAATCCGCCATGTCTTTTACGCTTGGTAGGATTTTTCATTAACCGGCGAACGAAAGGAATAAATAGTCTATAGATTTCATAGAGAATTCGACACCCTTTCCGTCATCGCTCCCTGACACTGCGACCTGAAACGGGAAACATCAACGATGACACTGGCAAAAACATTGGGAACGGCCGTGCTCGGCCTCATCTCCCTCGGCATGTTCGGCAACGTGGCGGCGGCCGAGACGAGCGCACCGCTGCTCGACAAGGTGCCGCCGGGAACGGTGCTGACGATCGGTGATCCGGTCACGCAGAAAGCTCTGGAGGTTTCCGGCCTCATCAAGGAACTCACCTTCGAGGTCAAATGGGCCAATCTCAGCGGTGGTCCACAAACCTCGGAAGCCTTCCGCGCGCATGCGCTCGATGTTGGTTCCGTCGCCGAAATCCCGTCGATCTTCGCCACCTGGAACAACCTGCCCGTCCGCAACATCGCCTATCGCGAACGAAAAGACCCGATTGCCAATCCGATCTACCGTTTCGGCATTGCACCCGGTGTCGACGTCAAGTCACTGGCGGATTTCCGCGGCAAGCGCATCGCTTTCAGCCCCGGCCAGGCACAGGGGACACTCGTGCTTCGTGCGCTGCATGCCGCAGGCCTGACAAAGAAAGACGCCACGCTGGTCGAGCTGCCGAGCACGGGCGACGTCTATCCGAAGGCTCTCGCCAGCAAACAGGTCGATATTGCACCGATCGGTGGCGTCAATATCCGCCGCTACGTCACCCAGTATGGCCCTGACGGCGCGAGCCTCGTCGAGCACGGCCTGCGGGACGACCCCTCCCATCTCTACGCACCGCAATGGGTTCTCGACGATCCCGCAAAGGCAGCTGCCCTTGCCGAATATGTCCGCCTCTGGGCGCGCGCAACCGAATGGATCGATCAGAATCCGGAGATCTGGATCAAGGAATATTACATCGGCCAGCAGGGCCTGAGCCGCGAAGACGCCGATTTTCTCGTCAAGCTCACAGGCACCCAGGTGATCCCCGATAGCTGGGCCGACGTGAAGAGGCGCCACCAGGAAACCATTAACCTCTTGGCCGACGAGCTTGGCTACAAGCCCTTCGACGTCGAACAAATCTTCGACAATCGCTTCGAGAAAATCGCGGCAGGCGCTCTGACGAGAAGCCAGTGATCGCACGTGCCGTTTCATAGCGAAGAGAGGAGATCGCAAGCATGGCAACCACTTGGGACGCCGATAACGTCAAGACATCACGGATATCGCAGCGTGAAAGCGCTGGCGTAACACCCACGGTAAAACCCGCGGCCTCCCGCGCTCGCCGCAGGCTCGGGCCCGGACGCGAGATACCCTTCGGATTGCAGATCGGCCCGGCCTTGCTGGTGCTGGCCTGGGTTGCCGGATCGGCACTCGGCTGGATCGACCCGCGCATTCTCTCGGCACCCTGGACGGTCGTCGAGGCCTTCGGACGGCTGATCGCCGAGGGCCGCCTGCAGGATAACTTCGTGACCTCTGCGACCCGCGCGTTGCTCGGCCTCAGCATCGGCCTCGTCATCGGCACAGCCCTTGCGGTCATTGCTGGCCTCTCCCGTGTCGGCGAGGCGCTGATCGATGGGCCGATCCAGATCAAGCGCGCCATCCCGACGCTTGCGCTGATCCCGCTTTTCATCCTGTGGTTCGGGATCGGCGAAGGCATGAAGGTGACGACCATCGTGCTTGCCGTCATCATCCCCATCTACATCCACACGCATAATGCGCTGCGCAGCATCGACAGCCGCTATGTCGAACTCGCCGAAACGTTGCGCATGAGCCAGAAGGATTTCATCTTCCAGGTCGTGCTGCCCGGCGCCTTGCCCGGCTTCCTTCTCGGCCTGCGCTTTGCCGTCACTCTCTGCTGGGTTTCGCTGGTGGTGGTCGAACAGATCAACTCCACCAGCGGCCTTGGCTACATGATCGATCTCGCCCGCACCTATGGCCAGACAGACGTCATTCTCGTCGGACTCGTGGTCTATGTGCTGCTTGGCCTCGCCTCGGACGGTCTCGTCCGCCTCATCGAACGGAGGGCTCTCTCATGGCGCCGCACCCTGGCCAACTGAAACCAGCTGTCCACGTCGAAAACCTCGTCCGCCGCTTCGCCGCAAAGACGATCCTCGACGACGTGGATCTCGATATCGGAGAAGGCGAGTTCGTGGCCCTCCTAGGGAAAAGCGGCTCGGGCAAGAGCACCTTCCTGCGCGCCCTTGCCGGCCTTGACCACGAGGTCGAGGGAACCGGCACGCTGGAAACACCCGAAAAACTCTCGGTGGTGTTTCAGGACGCCCGTCTGCTGCCCTGGCGCACAGTCATCCAAAACGTCACGCTCGGCCTGCCGGGCAATACCGGACAGGAAGCAGGCAGGAAAGCACTGGCAGAAGTGGGTCTCGAAGGACGGGAAAGTGCGTGGCCGAACCAGCTTTCCGGCGGCGAACAGCAGAGGGTGGCGCTTGCCCGCTCGCTGGTGCGGGAGCCGGCCCTGCTTCTGGCCGACGAACCGTTCGGCGCTCTCGATGCGCTGACCCGGCTGAAAATGCACGACCTGTTGCGCGAACTCTGCGCCAGGCATCGTCCCGCCGTTCTCCTCGTAACCCACGATGTCGATGAAGCGATCTCGCTTGCCGACCGTATCCTGGTGCTCGACGAGGGACGTTTCGTGGAGGACTTGCACATCGATCTGCCGGCGCCACGCGATCACGGCGATCCGCGTTTCGCGCAAATTCGAACCCGTCTTCTGAGACGGCTCGGGGTTGATGTTCCCGGCCGTCGCGCCGCCTGAAATCCAACGGAGACCGTCATCATGGCCACGCAGAAACGACAAATGCGGCTTGGCGCGTTCATCATGGCCACCGGCCATCATGTCGCTGCCTGGCGCCATCCGAATGCACAGGCCGACGCCGGTCTGAACATCGATCACTATCGTGAGCTCGTCCAGACCGCCGAACGCGGTAAATTCGATCTGGTCTTCGTTGCCGACAGTCCCGCTGGCTGGGAGCGCGCCAAGGATCCAGAAGCACTGCGCCGCACCTCCCAGGGCGCCCATTTCGAGCCGGTGACCCTGTGGGCAGCGCTCTCGCAGGCGACAAGCCGTATCGGCTTCGTCGCGACAGCCTCCACCACTTACGAAGACCCCTACCTGCTTGCCCGCAAGTTCGCCTCGCTCGATTATATCTCCAAGGGGCGCGCGGCCTGGAACGTCGTCACCACAGGTGCCGATGTCTCCAAGAACTTCTCGATCCCCGGCCATCCGGCCCATGCCGACCGTTATGCGCGAGCCGAGGAATTCGTTGATCTGGTGAAAGGCTTGTGGGATTCCTACGAGGACGATGCCTTCATCCGCGACAAGGAAAGCGGCGTTTACCTCAATCCGGACAAGGTGCATCAGCTCGATCACAAGGGTCAGTTCTTCTCCGTCAGCGGTCCCCTGAATGTCGGCCGCCCCGTCCAGGGTTATCCCGTCATTGTTCAGGCCGGCGCATCCGAGCCGGGACGCGAGCTGGCAGCGCGCACCGCCGAGATGATCTTCACCGCCAACCAGACGCTGGAAGATGCCCAGGAATTCTACTCGGACGTCAAGGGCAGGCTCGCCCGCTATGGGCGCACCCCCGACGAACTGCTGATCAGCCCGGGCATCTTTCCGGTTCTCGGCGGCACGGAGGCGGAAGCCAAAGAAAATTACGACTATATCCAGTCGCTGGTTCACCCCTCGATCGCCTGGAACATCCTGTCACGCCACTACAAGGGCGTCGATCTCTCGGGCTATTCGCTCGACGATCCGGCACCGCCGCTGCCTGACAATACCGAGCTCAACAAGAGCCGCCTGAAGCTCGTCACCGATCTGGTATCGCGCAACAATCTGACGCTGCGCGAATTCTACCTGGCAGTCGCGACCGCGCGCGGACACCGCACGGTCGTCGGCACGCCAGAGCAGGTGGCAGACGCGATGCAGGAATGGTTCGACTACGGCGCGGCGGACGCTTTCAACATCATGCCGCCGATCCTGCCGACGGGACTGACAGACTTCGTCGATCAGGTCGTGCCGATCCTGCGCAAGCGAGGCCTGTTCCGTGAGGAATACGAAGGCACGACGCTGCGCGAAAACCTCGGTCTTCGCCGTCCACCTAATGCGCTGGCGCTCAAGGCGCGACAGGGCGAAGCGGTGCGAGCCGCCGGATAAGCCTTGCCCCAAGAAATGTGAGATGGGCGGGCATAGCAAGGGAGCCCGGCCACCCTATCCTTCGTCTTCGTCGTTCAATCACAAAGAAGTGCAGGCGCATCGCATGAGCAGCAATCCGGAATTTCTCTGGTATATCCCCAATGCCGTCAAGCCCGGCCATCGCGGCGATTCCACGGCCGAAGACCACAACAGCCTGGAAACACTGACCAGCCATGCCAAGGCTCTGGAAGACCACGGTTGGAAGGGTGCTCTCATCGGCACCGGCTGGGGTCGCCCGGATACCTTCACACTTGCCACCGCGCTTGCGGCACGCACCACCACCTTCGAGCCGCTGATCGCCATCCGCCCCGGCTACTGGCGGCCGGCGAATTTCGCGTCGGCAGCGGCCTCGCTTGACCATCTCACCGGCGGCCGCGTGCGCGTCAACATCGTCTCGGGCAAAGACAATCTTGCCGCCTATGGCGACAGCGAGGGCGACCAGGCGCACCGCTACGGCCGCACCAAGGAATTCATGCGACTGGTGCGAAAACTATGGATCGAAGAGAACGTCACCTATTCCGGCGAGCACTTCGGGGTCACCGAATCCACGGTCGTTCCCCGCATCGAGGCCCGCGGCGAGCGCCGTCATCCGAAGCTCTATTTCGGCGGTGCATCGGAAGCAGCCGAGCGCGTATCGGCCACGGAAGCCGATGTCCAGCTCTTCTGGGGTGAACCGCTTGATGGCGTGCGGGAACGGATCGAGCGCCTGAAGCGGCTAAGCCGGGACCTCGACCGCGATCTGCCGCCGCTTCAATTCGGGCTAAGGATAACGACGCTGGTGCGCGACACCACAGAAGAGGCCTGGGCCGATGCCGAGGCGAAGGTCGCCGAAATGGCGAAGAACGCCGGTGCCGGCTGGCACGACCACCAGCGGGCGGTCGCTGTCGGCCAGCAGCGCCTACTCGATCTTCATCAGCGCGGTGAAGTGCTCGACGACAATCTCTATACCACGCCCGGCAAATTCGGCGGCGGAGGGGCGGGCACGACCTGGCTGGTCGGCTCCGCCGCAGATGTCGCCCGCTCGCTGCGCAAATACCAGGACCTCGGCATCACTCATTTCGTGCTGTCCGACACGCCCTATCTTTCGGAAATCAAACGGCAGGGCGCACAGCTGCTGCCCTTGCTCAATGCCGCATAACGGTGCGCGACAAGCATATCTCCGTCACCGTTAATCGGGCTACACGAGACGCAACGAAAAACGGGCCCGTCGGGCCCGTTTCCGTGTCAGTCGGGCGCCTCAATGGGCGCCAGCACCTCCGCCGCCTTGCGGCTTCTTGGTGAAAAGCAGGGCAATTGCTGCCAGCACCAGCACCACACCGATGACAGCAAATGTATCGCTGAAGCCCATGATCAGTGCCTGGCGCTTGACGATCTGACCGAGGGCGACGATCGCCTTCTGCGATGCGACGGCCGGGTCGGTGACACCGTGCTGCGTGAAATAGCCCGACAGTTGGGTCAGGCGATCACGCACCTCATCACGGGTCAGCGTAATCGACTGGCCGATGATGTTCGAATGGAACTGCTCGCGCTTGGTCAGGATCGTGCCGAGCGAAGCCGTGCCGACCGCCCCGCCGAGATTGCGCAGCATGTTGGTCAGACCCGAGGCTGCGGCGGCATCGGCGGCCGCGATACCGGCCGTGGTGATGGCGGTGATCGGGGTCAGCACCAGGGCCTGGCCGATGGCGCGCACGATATTCGGGATCAAGAACTGGTCACCGGCATTGTTGGCCGAGAGCGTGATGTTCATGAAGCAGCTGATTGCGAAGATCGAGATACCGAGAAAGCCGATATAGCGAGCATCAAAGCGCTTCATCAAAACAGGCACGAGCGGGATGAGCAAGAGCTGCGGCAGGCCGGTCCAGGCAAGCACGTTACCGATCTGCTCGGCATTGTAGCGCTGCACCTGGCCGAGATATTGCGGCAGGATATAGACGGTGCCGAAGAGCGCCACGCCAACAAGCACATTGACCAGCACGCCGATGCCGAAATTGCGCTGGGTGAGCAGGCTCAGCTTTACGAGCGGCTTCTTGACGGTCAACTCGATCCAGATGAAGGCGGCCAGGAAGACGAACGCGACGATGGCGAGCTTGACGATGAAGGGCGATGAGAACCAATCGTCCTTGTTGCCTTCCTCCAGCACGGTCTGCAGGGCGGAAAGGCCGATGGCCATGGTGACGATGCCGGCCCAGTCGCCTTCCTTTAGAAGATGCAGCTGCATCGGCTGCTTTTCGAGCGTCAGCGCGAGAGCCGCCGCCATGATGAGGCTCGGGATGGTGTTGATGAAGAAAATCGTCTGCCATCCGTAATTTTCCGTCAGGTAACCGCCGATCGTCGGGCCGATGGCCGGGGCGAAGGTAACCGACAGAGCAAAGACGGCAAGGCCGAGCGGCTGCTGGTTCTTCGGCAGCTTGGTCAGCACCATGGTGAAGGCCATGGGGATCAAGACGCCGCCGGCAAAACCCTGAAGGCCGCGCAGCAGGATCATAGTGCCCAAATCATGCGCGAAGGCGCAGGCCATGGAGAAGAGCGGGAACAGGATGGAATTGACGAGGATATAACGGCGGAACGAGAAGACATTGCTGAAATAGGCCGTCAGCGGAATGACGACGATCTCACCGATCAGATAGGAAGTGGAGATCCAGGCGCCATTATCGACGCCTGTGCCGATGCCGCCCTCGATATCGAGAAGCGAGGCATTGGTGATCTGGATATTGAGGATCGCCATGAAGGCGCCGATCATACCGGCGAGAACGGCGATCCATTCCCTGGTACTGGCCTTGCTGCTGGCGCCCGGCTGCGGGATGGCGCCGGCTGTTGTTGCGATACTGGACATGACACGGATCTCCTGCCCTTTCGCTTAGTTGCTGCCGGCATCGGCTTTGATGTCGATGCTCGGCTGGACGGACATGCCGGGGCGCAGGTCGCCTTTTTCGGCGGCATCGCCATCAAGCACGATCTTCACCGGGATGCGCTGAACGACCTTGGTGAAGTTGCCGGTGGCGTTGTCGGGCGGCAGCAGCGCGAATTCCTGGCCGCTCGCCGGCGACAGGCTATCGACATGGCCGCGATAGGTGCGACCCGGGAACATATCGACCTCGATATCAACAGGCTGGCCTGCACGGACATCGGTCAGCTGCGTTTCCTTGTAGTTGGCGACGATATAGGCCGCCGTTGTCGGCACCACTGCCATCAGCTGGGTGCCGGCCTGGACATATTGGCCGACGCGTAGCGTGCGGTTGCCGATCGTGCCGTCGACGGGCGCGACGATCGTCGCATAGGAGAGGTTGAGCTCGGCCTGATGCGCGACGGCTTGGTCATGGGCAAGTGTCGCCCTGGCCTGTGCAAGCTCGGCGTTCAGAAGCTCGACCTGCTTGGTTGCGGCATCGAGGGCAGCACTGTCGCGTACGATCGTTGCTTGGGCGGCGGCGATTGCCGAGGCTGCCTGCTGGGCGGTCTGGACCGGCGCATAGCCGTTGGTAGCGAGGTTCGTATAGCGCTTGTTGTTCTGCTCCGCGAAGGTCTCGTTGGCCCGGTCAACGTCGAGCGTGGCACGGGCAGCCGCAATGGTCGACTGCTGGATATCGAGCGAAGCCTGCTTGGCGCTGACGGTGGCGTCAGCAGCGGCGACGTCGGCTTTCGCCTGATCGAGCGCGGTGCGGAAATCGCGGTCATCGATGCGGGCAAGCGGCTGGCCGGCTTTCACCGTTTCATTGTCGCTGACGAGGACCTCGGAAAGATAACCCGAGACCTTCGGTGCGACTGTGGTGCTGTCTGCCTTGACATAGGCATCGTCAGTCGAGACCTCGAAGCGGCCGACCGTCCAGTAATTGTGCCCGTAATAGGCGGCTGCGGCGATGATGGCGATGGCAGCCACACCAATCAGCAGGGAGCGGCCACCGCGCTTGCGGGCCGGTGCTTCTGCGGTCGGAGCGGTGACGGCGGGCTCAGTGACAGGCGGCATCTTGCCGGCATCGAGGGTCGTGGGCGTGGCTTCCGCTGGCGTTTTGCTGACCGACGCATCGGCTGGGGCGGCATTGTTGTTCAGGGCATGCAGCTTGTTGACGGACATCGTCACTCTCCTGGTGGAAGGTCGCTGTCGTCTCGGCCGCGGCCTTGAAATCTGGCTCAAGTCCAATTTAGGAAACTTGCTGTTTTCCAAAATATGAGTTAAAAAAGGGAAGTCAACAAGAATTTGGAAAATTGAGATGGTCCAAAATCACAAAATCGAGAAGAAGCCGCGTGGCAGGCCGCAGGTGCGTTGCGACGAGGATACGCGCGGCGTGCTTATCGAGGCCGCTAACAGGCAGTTTCACGAGAACGGTTATGCCGCGGTGAGCATTGCCGCGATTGCCCAGGAAGCCGGCGTTTCGACGAAGACGCTCTATCGTCTGTTCCCGACGAAGGCAGATCTGTTTTCCGAAATGGTCTCGGATCGGACCGGGCGTTTCCTGCTGGCGCTCGATCCTGGTACGCTGGCGACGGCCGGGCTCCGCCAGGGGTTGGAGCGCATGCTGATGGCCTATGGCATGCTGACGCTTTCGCAGGATACGATCACGATTACCCGTCTCGTCATTGGCGAATCCGACCGCTTCCCCGAACTCGCCACCTCCTTCTACGAAAAGGCGATCGTCCGAACCAACACGTCGATGGAAAACTGGCTGAGCCGTCAGGTGGAACGCGGGCTGATCAAGCTTGAAGACCCGCACGCCGCTTGCGGCATGTTGCGGGGCATGATGATCATGGAACCCCAGCGCGCCGCCATGCTGCGCCAGCTGCCCGCACCCAACATCGAGGAGATCGCCGCAAGGGCAAGAATGTGCGCGGATATCTTTCTAAAGGGATGCTCTGTTTAGGGACATGGGAAATGCGGGTCTGAATGCAGGCTTCCCCAGAACACGGCGCGGCAGTTCCTACCCCTGAAAATCGTCTCGCTGTCGTCTACGTAAGTGACCGCCCACCGTCAAATACAAGACCCGACGAGGAGGAAGGATGACGAACGCATCGTCATTGCCAATCGTCCCGATCACGGTGTTGTTGCTCCTCGTCCTCATGCTCATTTGATCCGGCTTGGATATATGCTGCCGGGCGCGTCCGATCGCGTTGTGTCCTCTGTTCTCTGAGAGGTCTCTCCTCCCGCGCTCAATGGCGGTCTGTTTGCTTTAGCCAGATCGCAAGCATAACCCCGTGGGAAACTGTTGCGCACTCATCCTTTCGGATGGCCGTCGATGTGCCAAATTGCTATTGCCGCGGGCCTTGGCCATGATGGGCCACAAGGGACGGACAAGCCATGCAGTCACGCAGAGATATCGCAGACCGGGCGATCGCCCGGGCCCGAGCCCGCGGGCTGCCGATCGACACCGACCCGCAAATTCTTGCGCTCATCGACCAGTGGGCCGAAGGGGCAATCGACGCAGCCGAGATGCGCCGACGCTACTGCGTGCGGCTCGCCGAACGGGCCGAAGCAAGTCGAATGAGACTAAAGAAACAACCGAGCAATGCCGGCGAGGCCGATTGGCCGGTGTTTCCACTTGACGACACGACAGATACTGCCGACAAACCCGGTCCTGAGTTCGAATAGTCGGGCTCGAAAATCAGGAAGAAGAACGCGCATGCGCACGCCGAGACGCCCCGCTAACCCGCATGAAGCGGCCGAGGCCCTGTTCAAACCCGTCAAGAGATCAGCGACACCAGCCGTCGAGCGGCCCGCTCTGCCGAACGCGAAGGAGCTTGTGACCTTGAAGCTCGACAGCGAGGTTCTCGCCCATTTCCAGGCCGGCGGTCCAGGTTGGCAAGAGCGCATCAACGACGCGTTGCGGGCAGCCATTCTCAACAAGGACTGACCGCACCTTGGTGACGACGCGTCGGGTGCCTTTTTTGGAGAACCGCCGCAAAATCGCGACGGTACCCAAAGCGAATTTCCGCGACGCGTCAGGCCGCCAGAACCCCCGCCTTTTTCGCCGTCCATGTGGCGATCACGTCCATCAGCGTTGGCGACAGGCAATCGTAAGGCTCAAGTCCAACGTCCTTGAGATGCGACCGCACGACGACCATCTTCCCAGGGTCGTATCCGCTTTCGATAATGGACGATACGAAGGCCGCAAAGCCCGGTCCTGCCCAGCCTTTTTCCTGGAACCGTTCGGGGTGGACGAAGGAAAGTCCCTGGAAAGCATGATCGCGCTCGACTGGCCCGTACATGTGAACCCCGCAATCCTTGCAGGCATGGCGCTGGATCAGCGCGGACGCGTCGACGACCGCCAGCTTGTTTCCATTCTCCAGAACCTCGACGTTCTGCGTCGGAGTCACGGCAACCACCGAAAAGACCGCACCCTTCGGCTTCCAGCATTTCGTGCAGCCACAGGCATGGTTATGGGCGATATCGCCCTTGATGCGGACTTTGACCGGGTTGCTCGCGCAGTTGCACACGAGCGTGCCCCCGACAAATGACGCATCGGTCGCCCGGTATCCGGAATCCACGATCGGGTGGATCGCTACATTGTTCATGCGTTGTCTCCTTCCCTTTCTGGGCCGAGGCGGGATGCCGCGGCCAAGCCCTGTGTCATCGCGCAGATCACTAGACGGGGAGCGCGAGATTTATTGCCTCATCGGGTGAGTATATCACCACGTCGCCGATATCGTCCGCTCCTCTGAGCGGTCGACGCGGTCAACATTCCTCTTTGCCGTGCAAAGCGCGTTGTTCCACTCGTCGGCTTTCGCCGTTTCTTGTCATTTGATGTCGGCTACGTGTCGACTGACGAATTTATGTCAACAGCGGGCCGACAAACTCAAGCGGAAAAATTGCATTGCCGCCAACCCGATTTTCTGGCCCAATGCCGCTTATGCGAGCGAAAGGGACTTAACCGACTGACGAGACTGAGGTCGCGACCTTCCCCAAATATGTGGAAGCCCTCGACATCGCGCAGCGAAAGAATACCCGCCTGCAGCGGCGCTGCGCACTGATGCCGACATCAAAGTGATCGCCAAGCGCGACAAGGCATCTGCTACCGCAGTCAAGGCCGGCAGCCACCCGGCGATGTCGAAGGCAAACAAGGAGTTTCATATGGCAGTCGCCTACGCCGGCAAGAACCAGTATCTTGCATCGTTCTATGACAAGCTGCTCTCCCAGGGCCAGCGCATGCTGCACCTGAACTTCGAGTATCTGGAACGAACGCGCGAAGGCTCTCTCTTGACCGACGAGCACAGCCTGATGCTTGAAGCGATCCGGGATCGGAACGTCGATCTTGCCGATGAGCTGGCTCATGCAGATACGCGGCAATTCCAGGACAATTTCATCAACTTCATGCGAGAAAACTATGCGACCGACGTGACGCTCGGACCTCTCAGGGCTGCGGAGTAGGCCATGACAATCACAAGCATCGGCTTCGTCGGAACGGGGGCCATCAGCGAGGCTATGGTGCGCGGTCTTCTCGCCGAACCGGCCTTTGCGTCACAGGTCTATCTCTCCCCTCGCAACCCCGACACCGCGGGCCGGCTTGCATCCGAATTCGATGCAGTCGCGGTCGCGTCGGACAACCAGACGGTCATCGATCGCAGTGACATCGTCGTACTGGCGATACGCCCGCAGATCGCCCGGGAGGTCGTCGGCGATCTCGTCTTTCGGGACGGTCAGTCAGTGATCAGCCTCGTCGCGGCGACCGAGAGGCAGACCCTGCTGGACTGGATCGGAGCAGACGTGCATCTGGTCCAGGCAATCCCCCTGCCCTTCGTCGCCGGGAGGCAGGGCGTCACTGCGATCTATCCTCCCGACACGAGCGTCGCGGCGCTCTTCGATACCCTTGGCAGTGCCGTGCAATGCGCATCGAGGAAGGAATACGATCTTCTTGCCGCCGCGAGCGCGCTGATGTCGACCTACTTCAGCGTGATGGAAATCACAACGGCATGGCTCGAGGAGAATGGGTTGGAGAAATCGAAGGCGAAGGCCTATCTCACGCCTCTCTTCGAAAGCTTGGCAAGGCGGGCTAGCGAGAACTCGGGGGAGGATTTCTTCGACCTAAGCCGCGAGTTCGCCACCAAGGGCGGGCTCAACGAACAGGTTCTAACAGACTTCGAGACCATGGGTGGACGCTTCGCCCTGCATACAGCACTCGACCGGGTGCTCGCGCGCATCGAGGGTCAACCCTAGAACGTCGGCGGTGTGCAGGCGCTGATAACCTCACAGGGCACCGGGCCGACGCATCTGAAGCGATGCGGGCGTCGGCTCTCGAAATAGTAAGCGTCCCCCGGACCAAGGATCCGACGCTCGTTGTCGACGGTAACCTCCAGTCTTCCGGAAAGGACGATCCCGCCTTCCTCCCCCTCGTGGACGAGCGCAACCTTCCCGGTGTCGGCGCCGGGCTGATAACATTCCCTCAGCATCTGCAGACTTCTGCCGAACATGCTCTCTCCGACCTGCCGGTAGGAGATTCCTCCCTTGCCGATCTCGACCAGTTCCTCCGCAGCATAGAACGCCTTCCTCGGCGCCTCCGGCTTGAGAGCGAAGAATTCCGCCAGCCCGATCGGTATCCCATCCAGGATGCGCTTCAACGCACCCACCGAGGGATTCGAGCTGTTCGATTCGATCAATGAGATCGTCGAGTTCGGAACTCCGGTCTTCTTCGCCAGTTCACGTTGGGACATGTTATGGGCGGTGCGCACGTGGCGCAGGCGATTTCCAATATCGATGGACATGAGCGTTGTTCTTGTTGTTCAGAATAGCCAAAATCCTAGATTCGAAATGCCGTTTTTTCAATGGGTTATATCAGAGAAGAAAAGGGCTTGTTCGGTCATGGAAATACCTGAAGTGTTCGTCGAGCCGAAGGAGAGCACAATGGATCAGATCAACATGACGAACGCGCCCATACTCGATAACTTCTGGATGCCGTTCACGGCAAACAGGCAGTTCAAAGCCGCACCGCGTCTCCTCGCATCTGCCGAGGGCATGTACTACACCGACGTCGACGGTAACCGCGTTCTCGACGGAACAGCGGGCCTCTGGTGCTGCAACGCCGGCCACGGGCGCAAGAAAATCTCCCAGGCAGTGGAACGCCAGCTCTCGACGATGGACTTTGCACCGACATTCCAGATGGGGCATCCGATCGCCTTCGACTTCGCCGCCAAGTTGGCGAAGATTGCCCCCGGTGGTGCCGACGCCAAGCTTGATCGTGTCTTTTTCACGGGCTCCGGATCGGAATCGGTCGACACTGCCTTGAAAATCGCGATCGCCTATCAGCGGGCGATCGGCCAGGGCAGCCGCACGCGCCTTATCGGCCGCGAGAAGGGCTATCACGGCGTCGGCTTCGGCGGCATTTCAGTCGGCGGCCTCGTCAACAATCGCCGGATGTTTCCGCAGATTCCCGCCGATCACATGCGTCATACGCTCGACGTAGAGCGCAACGCATTCTCGAAAGGTCTGCCGGACCATGGCGTCGAACTCGCCGACGATCTCGAACGTCTCGTCCAGCTGCATGGCGCCGAAACCATCGCCGCCGTGATTGTCGAGCCGATGTCCGGCTCGGCGGGCGTCATCCTTCCTCCAAAGGGATACCTGCAGAAACTGCGCGCAACCGCCGACAAGTATGGCATCCTGCTGATCTTCGATGAGGTGATCACCGGGTTCGGCCGTCTCGGAACGCCGTTCGCAACAGACTATTTTGGCGTCGTTCCTGATCTCGTCACGACGGCAAAAGGGCTGACGAACGGCACGATCCCGATGGGCGCCGTATTCGCCAGCCGGAAGATCTACGACGGCCTCATGGCCGGTCCGGAAAACGCGATCGAGCTCTTCCACGGCTACACCTATTCCGGCCACCCGGTCGCATGCGCCGCGGGCATTGCTACCCTCGACATCTACGAGGAGGAAGGATTGCTGACCCGCGCTGCGGATCTTGCGGACTATTGGCAGGATGCATTGCATTCACTGAAGGACCATCCTCACGTTGTCGACATCCGCAACCTTGGCCTTGTCGGCGCGGTGGAACTCGCGCCTCGCGACGGAGCGCCGGGAACACGGGCCTACGACGTCTTTGTCGACTGCTTCAAGAAGGGGCTGCTGATCCGCGTGACCGGCGACATCGTCGCGCTCTCTCCGCCGCTGATCGTCGAGAAGAGCGAGATCGACACGATCGTCTCCACGATCGGCGACGCACTGAGCCGCGCGGCTTGACTTCGATTGCGGCGGGGTCGGACGACCGGCCTCGCCGCAAGCAGCACATGCATGCCGCCACGCCCCGCAGTGTGCGTGGAGCGCCGGGCGTTCGATGGCAGATCAGACGTTTCTTGCCTCATCGGCTGTCCGCGCGCTCTCTCGCGTGCCGGAAACGATAATCTCCAGAACTTCATGCTCGTCGGTATTCCTGATGTAGCGATCGCCGACATATTCGCCGCGCTTGAGCACCATGACGCGATCACCCACGGCAAAGATATCGACCAGGCGGTGTGAGATGATGATCTGGGCGACGCCCTGCTTCTTCAGTTCCAGCATGGTTTCGAGCAGCCGTTCCGTCGCCATCACGGAAAGGTTGGCAGTCGGCTCGTCGAGGATCACGACGCGCGGCTCGAACGAGATTGCGCGGGCGATCGCGACGGATTGCTGGCGGCCGCCCGACAGGCTTTCGACCTTCTGGTAGACGGAGTTCACGTCGACCTTGAGCCGTTTCAGCACGCTGTCGGCTTCCGCATACATCTTCCGCCTGTTGACGAAAGGGCCTTTGAGCGGCCAGCGGCCAAGGAAGATGTTCTGGCCGACATCCATGTTGCCGCAGAGCGCGAAATCCTGGTAGATCATCTCGATGCCGACGCTGCGGCTCTCATGCGGGCTCTTGAAGCGTACCGTCTGCCCGGCAACGAGGATATCACCCGCATCGCGCTGATAAGCACCGGTCAGGATCTTCATGAGCGTCGATTTGCCGGCGGAGTTGTCGCCGACCAGGCCGAGAATCTCGCCGGGATAAAGCGTCAGATCGACCTTGCGAAGCGCCTGCACAGCCCCGAAGGCTTTTTCGATGCTCCGCATTTCCACGATCGGCGCGGATGGTGTCGCCTCAGCCATGACTGCTGTCCCCTTTTTGCGCGCCTCTTCTCAGCCGGGTTCGCAGGCGCCCGAAAATATTGGCCTGGCGCACCCATATATCGATCAGCACCGCGACGATGAGGATGACGCCGATAAAGACGTTGATCCAGTGCTGCGGCATGCTGAACCCCTGGACATTGAGTTGAAGCAGTGCGCGCACGAGCGTGATGACGGCAGCACCCGCAAGCGAGCCGATCATCGTGCCGTAACCGCCGAAGATCGATCCGCCGCCGATGATGACAGAAGCGATCGCATCGAGCTCGCGAAACTGGCCGGCAACCGGGTTGAAGCTGCGAAAATAGGCGACATTGATGATCCCGGCCATGGTTGCGCAGAGCGCCGACAGCATGAGCGCGATGAAGCGCACGCGGTTGGTGTTGATGCCGGCATAGGCGGCGGCGCGCACGTTGCCGCCGGCGGCGCAGACCTTCAGCCCGAACGGCGTATAGGCAAGCACGATACCGGCGATCACCGCGATGAAAAACATCCAGATCGTCTGGACGCTGACAACCTCGGCCACCGTGCGAATGATCCCCGGCGGCAATGCAAGGCCGAAATGAAGGAGAACGTCATTCACCTTGCGTCCGAGCAGGTTATAGCCCTCGGGCCAGCCGGTCAGCTGCTGTCCCGCGACGAACCAGGCGGCGAGCCCGCGGGCAATGTAGAACATGCCGAGCGTGGCGATGAAGGCAGGCAGTTTGAAGCCGACGACGACCATGGCGTTGACGGCGCCGGCGGCCATCCCCGCAAACAGGCCCATCGCAACGGCAGTGAGCGGGTCGGCGCCGAGCACCTTCAGGAAATAGGCCGCGGTACTGCCGGCAAGGGCAAGCACGGCACCGACCGAGAGATCGATATCGCCGGCTGCGATGACATAGGTGAGCCCGACCGCAATGAGGGCGAGTTCCGTATAGTTGAGCAGGATGGCAAAGGTGTTGGGCAGGTTCCACCAATAGTCCGGCCTGAGCGCGAGGCCCGTCAGCCACAACACGGCGGTCAGGATGATGGCAAGTGCGTCGCGGCGGGCGAGAAACTTGCCGAGCCCGGTGGCTGACAGCGCCATGTCGGCCGCCATCGCCCCCTTGGTCTGGACACCCTCGATCGCCACGCCACCTATCTCGTAGGCCGGCGGCGGTGGCCGGCCTCTGAGCCAGGCCCATAGCCGGCCCGCAACCTGCCGCCTGATAAGAATGGGCTCGATCAGCACGGCGATGACGAGAAGCAGACCCAGGAAAACCAGCACGGCGCCTGCCGGCAGGGTGAACTTGGCGCCGACTGCGAAGCTTTCACCGTCGATCACGACGGTGCGCGTGATCGGCCATCCCTCGCGCAGCACCTTGTCGATCAGCACGACGACCGCAGCACCGAGGCAAGATCCGATGACACGCCCGCGCCCGCCAAGGATCGATGCTCCGCCGATGACGACGGATGCGATAACGGTGAGTTCCCAGCTGACACCATAGAGAGGGGTGACACCCTTGTCCTGCGCGGCCGACAGGAGAGCTGCAAGGGTCGCGCAAAGCGAGGAGAGCAGATAGGCGCGAATGCGCACCCAGCGTGTGCGAATGCCGGCATAGACCGCCGCCTGCTCGTTTCCGCCGGTGGCGAAAGTCTCGTAGCCCCAGCGGGTCTTTGCAAGCACAGTGGCCCCCACCACGGCGATGAGGAAGAAGATCGCGATCTGGTTGTTGAAGCCGAGGATATTCGTCTCACCCAGGTGGAAGAACAGCGGATGGTCTTTCGCCTTGTCGGAATAATAGATTGCCTGACCATGCGTCAGCGCGAGCACGAAGCCGCGGCCGATGAAGAGGATCGTCAGCGTCGCAATGAAGGCCGGCACTTTCAGGACGGTGACGAGCACGCCGTTGATCAGGCCGATCGCCGTGCCCAAGAGCACGCAGAGGATCGCCGACTGGATCACGCCGAAATCGAGAAAGTTCGGGGCAAAAAGCCTGGCGAAGACCACGGCGACCAGACCGTAGGTCGAACCAACCGAGAGATCGAGATCCCTGTTGGCGATGACGAAAGTCATTCCGACCGCGATGATCCCCACACGAGACGTATCGCGCAGAAGCGCGTGAAGGGCTTCCGTCGATCCGAAGAAGGCCGGATTGACGATGGCCCCGCCGAGGTAAAGCAGCGCAAGAAACATGAGGAGCCCCGCCTCCCAGCCGCCGACGAGCTGGGGCGGCGCACGGCCGAGTGATGTCGTCGTGGCGGGCTCCATGAATTTCTACCGACCGATCCTTGCTGTCGCGTGGCGGGGCGGCTCGCACCCTCCCGCCTTGATTTCAGACGTCTCGAACGGCAGTCAGTTCTCGAAGCGCTTGCCAACGTTGGCGACCGTTTCCTTCGTCACAAGCTGGGCACGCGTGTCGAGATTGGCAGCTGCGATACCGCGATCGATCTGGAGATAGAGCTGCATGACGGGCCAGAAGCCCTGCAGGAAGGGCTGCTGACCGAGCGAGCCGGTCAGGTTCCCCGCTGCGATGCCTTCCTGCTGTGCCGGGCCGAGATCGAAACCATAAGCGCACAACTTGCCGGTCTTCCCCATCTGGGCAACCGCCTTGACGAGCGGCGGCGTGAAGACGTTGTTGGCTGTGAAGGCGCCGACCACGTCGCCGCGGGACTCGAAGAGCGAAACAAGTGCGTTGACGGGGTCGTTCGGGTTCGTGTCGATGCCGACATTCTCCGGACCGGCGTCAACCTTGAAGGCATCGAGCTTGCCGGCGTCCTTCAACGTTTTGACGATGGCATTGAAGGCGGCGGTGACACGGTTGTTCACCTCGATATTGCCCATCGCTGTGGAGGACGGCAGCACGATCGAGCCGCTGGTCGCGCCACTGGCAAGCACGCAATTGGCGAGCGCCTCGCCGCCGATTGCCGCCGCCGACGCATCCTGGCCGGTGTGGCTGATCGCGCTCCGGTGCAGAATGGTGCCGTCGAACGAGTTGGTCGTCGCGATCGGGATGCCGGCCGCCTCGGCAGCCTTGACGATGTCGTTATAGGCGCCGACCTGCGGCGTCGTCATGATGATGCCGTCGATCGTCGGGTCCTGAATGATCTGGTTCAGGATCTCGAGCTCGCGGGCGGGGTCGTCCACCGGCGATTCCGAACCGAGCAGCAATATCTTGGCGCCGATCATATTGCCGGCGACGGTCGCGCCGACATAGACAGGGTCAAAGAAGCCATTGCCTGCCGTATGCGTTACGATCGCGAAGGTCAAATGCCCGTCAGCCGAATGGAAATCCTTCGTGCCGGGGGCCTCTTTTGCGGCTTCCTCGAAGTTGTAGCCGCCAACCGCTTTCTCGACGCCGCCCGACTGCGCAAATGCATGCGAGACGCCGAGCGACAGTATCGCGGCCGATGCCGCGTAGAACAATACCCGCCTCATGATTGGTCCTCCCTTGTAACCAAGGGAGGAAAGCCGTTCGAGCGCAATGTATCGAGAGTGGGGCCGAAGGCTTATCCTCCCATTTGCTAATATTCTGCGCAATTCTGTTTCAAGTAAACAGTAATCCCATCGTGCTTGCGAATTTGTTCGCTATGGAAGAGCCCGCAGATCAACCAAGCCAATTGACGAAGGCGACAGCATTACTCGCTCAATATCTCAAGCAGCAGGCTGCCTAAAGGCGGAGACTATGTGTCCCTCTCAGGCCGCCAGGAATATTTGGAACAGAGCCATCCTGCCCATGACTGGGCGGTCGAAGAACTCGCAAGGATAGCGTGTCGGCGCGATTGCCGAACGACTCGGCTATGAATCCGAGGTCTCGTTCAGCCATGCATTCAAGCGCATCATCGGCGCTCCGCCTGTAACATTTCGCTCGCGTGCCGATCCGCGCCCCGGGTCAACTCGCATCCTGAATAACGACCGACGGACTGCGTCTGGAACGGCACTCGCCCTACTGCGATTTCACCAGTCCCGAGAAACCGGCGACGGCCAGAAGGCTGAGCGCCCAGCCAATCACCGACTGGAAGAAATAGTAATTCAAGGTGAAGGTGCCGTTTGGTTTCAGGGAGTCCGGCCGCCAGTATTCCTTTTGCCCGATCGACGCCACCGGCAGGAGAACATCCAGCGAATACATCAGTGCATTGAATTCCGGGTAGCTTGCTGCCTCCGGCTGATTGCGAAAGCAGGTCAGCTGGTTCTGACCGACCTCGGCACGTCCGGTCAGATCCTGTCCGGCATTTGGCATGAAGCGGGTTTCGGTTCGTTGCAGATCGCACATCGTCCATTCGGGGGAGCGCAGCACGACCGGGCTGTTTGGTTTCATCGCGCCGCCTCGGTAGGCAATCGCAAAGACCCCGGTACCGATCGCCCAGAAGAGCATCAGCCAGACCAGCGCCAGGAGAGGCTGCCGCCCGTAGCGCAGCGTCACCGCGAGAATGGCGTCCATAACCGCCAGGGCGACCCTCAAGGCGGGGTTTTTGGCACGCGCCCGACGTGCCTTTCGCTGCAGCCGCTCCTTGGTGATGAGGACAGCGCGGGCTTCCTCGTCATGGCCCATTTCCCTCAGGACCTTCGACAGTTGCTCGTAGGGCTGAGGCCAGAAGTCCGCCTTCCAGCGTTCAGGGGTTTGGCGTGCCAGCCAGTCAAGGCGGCTTTCCGCGTCCGCAGGACCACCGATGAAAGCACCATACCGGCAGCGGTTTAGAAGCAGGTCGCCGGTTTTCGGCCAGCTCGCCGGCTCATCATCAATCGCACCGATCGTCGTGGCCGTCAGGTCGAGCGTGCCCTCAACAGACGCGTTCTGTCGCAAAAAGAACGCGCCGTCGATTGTGGTTCGATTGAGCCTCAATGCGTAGCCCCCCGGCTGCGAAAGTGAGGCCGACGTGCAATCAATGTCGCCACCGAAACGGGCACCGAGCAGACGCGTCTCACCGACAATGGTCGTCCCTCTTAAAGCGAGGTCCCCTGCTGCCACAATCCCGTCACCGTTCAGCACGACTTCGCCCGGCCGCTCCAAGCGAGCGCCGACCGCGTTGACATCGCCACCAAGGCGGACCGCAGAAAGATTGAGGCCACCGCGCACATCGGCACCGCGCAGCAGAATGCCGCCGCCGGTTTCCAATCCATCTGCGTCGAGCGCGATCCCGTCAGGCGAAGCAATCGAGACGCCATCCGCTTCAATGCTGCCACCGATACGCGCGCCCGGGAGCCGGATTTCGCCAGTTACGATCGCGGCGCGAAGCGAGAGGCAACCGCGTGCTTCGAGCCTATCAGCCTGCAGTCCGGGCAAGGCCGAGCCGTCCAGGAACAGATTGTCGATAATGGCGGAGCGCAATATGGGCGAAGCTTCGAAATGGCAGTCCTTAAGGCCAATGTCGCGAGGAATTCTGCACCCCTCGAGGTCAAGGATACCGGTTATCCACGCTCCAGTCAGCCTCAGCCCTTTTTCATGGAGACGGTATCCATCGCTACCGAGGATGAGATAGCGCAAAACATCCGCCCGCACGGTTCGCTCGGGATCTTCGTCTTCCGGGCGTAGGCCATCGCCCAACCGATCGAAGTCGCCCGTCTGCAGATGTGCAACCACCTTCTCTTCCGCCAAGCTGAGTGGGCGATAATCAGCAAGGCTGGGTGCGACGGGAACGACAGATCCCGATTGCGGGGCTTTCTCGTTCATGAAACCGGCATCCGTTTGGATCTGGCTACATCTATTGCTCCGAAACGGCGCTGCAGAGGAGTAACCGTGCCTGATCTGTGCATCATGTGACCGGCTTGAGAGGCGTGAAAATTCATAACATCGTTCCCTCCAACACGACGCCTACGCTAATCTTCGCCGGTGAGCGTGTCGCCAATCAAATAGGTCGATCGATGTGACACACAGCATGTTCCGGATGTAAGCCTGACGCGCAGCGTGATTGATTTCGCCGTTTTGGATACGGGTCAAGAGATGGCACAAAAATGCGCGGGGATGCGACGRCATATCGGACCCCAAGCATAGTTTCTGGATTCAGTGCCGATCACAGCCCGATGCAGCCGATGCTAATGTGGCGTCAAGACCCACCAAGCTCGTGGTGACCGGCAAAACGCCGGATCGAAATCGGCCCGTGGGGGAAGATGCATGAACTTAACCCCGCCTACCCAGACTGCACGCCACCACTCCACTCGAACCCATCGAAAGCCTGCGCGATGCCAGAAAATCGAGCAACACTCCAACCACGCCCGTCGGGATTGTCACAGGGCCTGATCCTTCTCTCGGGTTTCCTGTTTGTCGTCTGGCTGGTGGTCAATTCATCTATGGAGGCCCCGATCGTGGCCGTCGGCGCGCTGGTATCTTTGGTCCTGGCGTCGATTTTCATGCGTCGCGGCGATGTCTGGAAAATCACGGTAACGCCTGCCAAGGTCCTGCATTTCATTGCCTATACCGGCGTTTTCCTGGTTGAACTGGTAAAGGCGAATATGAACATGCTGCGCTACGTTTACGCGCCGCGTATCATTATTCATCCAGGGATCGTCAAGGTGAAGATGCCGCTCAAGTCGCCGATCGGTCGGCTGGCGCTTGCCAATTCAATCGCGCTTACGCCCGGCTCGCTTGTCATGGATCTCAAAGGAGATACCCTCTTCATTCATTGGCTTGACGTAAAGACCACCGACCCGGAGGAAGCAAGCCAGATGATCATCGGCCCTTTTGAAAAGCACCTGGGGGCGGTATTTGGCTGAGATTATCCTGCAGATTGCCGTGGTTCTGATCTTCTTCAGCATCGTTTTTGGGGTGCTGCGGCTGATAATCGGCCGCACGGCGATTGATCGTGTGGTGGCGATCGACATGCTGACCGTTGTCACAATCTCGTTGATAGCGCTCTATGCCCACATATCGGGCCGCTTTGTCTATATCGACGTTGCTCTTGTCTACGGACTGCTCAGCTTTCTGGCGGTTCTTGCCATTGCCGGCTTCCTGGAAAAAGGGCCGTAGCCGCCATGCTCGAGATGCTGATCCTGTTGGTTTGCGGCAGCATTCTGGTGAGCGGAGTGCTGGCCGTCTTGCTCACCAATCTGATGGCGGCGATGGTCAGCGCGGGTCTTGCAAGACTGTTTGCGGCAGCATCTTATGTGCTCCTGGCCGCGCCTGATGTCGCCATGGCCGAAGCCGCGATCGGCTCGGGCCTGGCAACGCTGATCTTCCTTTATGCGATCCGCAAGACCAGAGGCGGAGGACCTGTCGATGAATGAGTTGGTCGGCAGTCTGACGATCCTCGTTGGGGCGTTCTTCCTCTTTTCCGCGGGTGTCGGCCTGCTGCGCATGCCCGATGTCTTCACCCGCATTCAAGCGGGCACCAAGGCCTCGACCTTGGGCAATATTCTCGTTCTAGCCGGACTTGGCGTCTATCATCCGGACTGGTCGTTGAAGCTGTTGATCATCGCCTACTTCGTGCTGATGACCAATCCGCTGTCGTCACATGCGCTGTCGCGGGCCGCGCATGCAATCCGCACGCCGATGGCGGCTGCAACCATCATTGACGCCCTGCGTGACGAGAACGACGGCGCCGGCAAAGAGGGCTCGGCATGAGGCGCGCGTTTAGCCTGCTCGGCGTGCTGATATTCGGCATCATCTTCGCTTCACTCGTCAGCAACTATGACGAGCGCCAGACGCTTTCGGCACTGGCGGTGCACTATCTGACCGAGGTCCCCGCCGATCTTGGTGCGCCAAACGTCGTGACCGGAATTCTGATTACCTTTCGCGGGTTTGATACGCTCGGCGAAGTCGCGGTACTGTTCATGGTGGCGGCAAGTGTCGGCCTGCTGCTTGCGAGTGACACGGGCGAGAAGACACTTTCCCGCAACAGCGGATCCGATGGTACCGGACACGGTCCGAGCGAACTGGTGCGCAACGGTGCAGAGGTTGTCCTTCCGCTGATATTCCTCTTTGGCGCCTATGTCATCATGAATGGTCACCTGTCGGCCGGCGGTGGTTTTCAGGGGGGCGCAGTCGTTGCCTCCGGTGTCATGCTCCTAATGCTCGCCTATCCCTCCGGATCGATCAACCACGGCTTTCTCAGCACAACGGAATCGCTTGCAGGCGTGTTTTACGTCCTGATCGGCATCGTCGGCATCGCCTTCGGCAGCGGCTTTCTCGACAGCCATATTCTACCGCGGGGCAATTTTGGGAAGCTGTTCAGTGCCGGGGCGATCCCGCTGATTTCGGCTCTGCTGGGCATCAAGGTCGGCGCGGAACTGAGTGTCATTATCGACCGGTTTCGCAGCTAGACGAGATGGGGAGCGCCATGGGGCTGCCGATATCACACATACTTCTGGCCACGGGATTTCTTCTCATCCTCATTGGTTTCTGGGGGATGCTGAGGCATCGCAACATCCTTCGCATCATCATCGGCTTTTCGCTGATCGACACCGGCATGCACATGGTCCTCGTGGCGACCGGCTATGTCACCGGTGGGACCGCGCCGATTGTCGACGAAGCGCTCAACGCATCAGATGCGGCCAAGCACGCCGTCGACCCGATTCCGGCCGCGCTCGTCGTGACGGCCATTGTCATCGGCTTTTCGGTGACCGCAATCATGCTGTCCTTCGCGATCAGACTCCACGCCGTGAGGAAAACACTCTCGATCGACGCGCTGACGGAGTCCAAATGGTAGACAGCCTTCTGCAGCCGCTGAACATTTTCCTGCTTGGCCTTGGTGGAGGATTTCTCATCCCCCTGCTCTATCGCATCGCCAAGCCATTGCCGGCGATCGGTTTTGTCGTGGCGCTTCTAGGAATGACCGTCATTTCATGCGTCTGCCTTTGGCGTATCCACAATGGCGGGCCGACCTTCGAGATCCTGACCGCCGGCAGCGTCCCGCCGTTCTCGATCAATCTGCGTTTTGGTCCGTGGGAGGGTTTTTTCTCGGTTTGCGTCAATGTCGTCGCGCTTCTCGGCGCCTGGCACCTCTGGCAGCGACTGCGCTCAAACTATTCGACGCTTCTGCTCTACCTGATCCTGATCATGGGCATCAACGGGATGGTGATGACCCGCGACCTCTTCAACCAATTCGTTTTCCTGGAGATCATGTCGATCGGGACCTATGGGCTTCTTGGACTGGAGCGGACGCCCGCAGCGCTTGCAGCCAGCTTCAAGTACATCATGGCGACGGTGCTCGCCTCCTCATTCTTTCTTTTGGGTGCCGGGCTCCTCTACCATGTGACCGGCACACTCAATATCGACGAGATGATCGCCAACCGGGCGGCGATATTCGGCCCGATCGGGGCGACTGCACTGCTGTTCGTGCTTACCTGTCTCGTACTCGAGCTGAAGCCGTTCCCTGCCAACGGGTGGGGGCTCGACGTCTACGAGACGGCCCATAGCGGCATCGCGGCACTTTCCTCCGTCGGAGTGTCGGCCGGCGTATTCTTTGCTCTTTTCAAGCTGCTGCCGCTTTTTGACGATCATCTGGGCATTCTCGCTGTCTCGGGCGGCATAACCTTCCTGTTCTCCAATCTCGTCGGGCTCAGGCAGACAAGCGTGCAACGAATGCTTGGCTATTCCTCGATCGCACAGATGGGACTTCTGGTACTGGCACTTGCGCTGCTCCATCAGCTCAAAGCGGAGCAGTCACTGCCGCTGGTTGTCGGGGGGCTCTTCGTCAATCATCTACTGGCCAAGGCCGGCCTGTTCTGGCTTGCCGGCATCGTCGAGCGCACCCAGGTCGACGGGTGGTCCGAGATTGCCGGAAATCGTCTTTTGCTCTCGATCCTTGCAGTGTTCTTGGTCGCTATTTCCGGGTTGCCTCCATTCCCAGGATTCTGGGCGAAATGGGAGCTCGTGATGCAGGCTGCGGCTGGCGAGCGATCTGTCTGGATAGCCGTCATCCTGGTCGGATCGCTGCTTGAGGCAGCCTATATGTTCCGCTGGTTCAAGCAGGCGACGCGACCGCCGTCGAACGCGACACACACCGGCTTTCTGACCGGCCCCCCTGCCTCGTTCAGCCTTGATCCGTCCAGGTTGGTTCCGGTGGTGGCCAGCGCTGTTTTGCTGTTTGTGAGCGGCTACGTGGCGGCAGTTTTTGCGGGCGCAGTGTCGCTATGGCTTGTCGCACCCCTTTGTGTCGGTGGCGTTCTTTGCCTTCTCGATGGCCTTCCCGGTAGGATCAAGTGCGTATTGACACTGGCGGCGGTGCTGGTTGTCGGAGCGTGGATCACTGCCGACCTCGAAGGTTTGCCTCGATTGTTTGCCGCACTTCTTCTTGCCGGCGGCCTGGTCATTGCTTTTGCCAGTCTCTATCGCACCGATCCTCGCCGAGGCTTCTATCCAATGATGGCGATCCTGCTTTTGTCGATCGCCAGTCTGTTACGCGCCACT
The DNA here is from genome assembly GCF_056405875.1 of Rhizobium sp. P1_E6. Classification (NCBI taxonomy): domain Bacteria; kingdom Pseudomonadati; phylum Pseudomonadota; class Alphaproteobacteria; order Hyphomicrobiales; family Rhizobiaceae; genus Rhizobium; species Rhizobium sp. P1_E6. The sequence continues at coordinate 32,146 of NZ_JBFUBG010000066.1, forward strand.
ACCAGCCTGGAGTTTTTCTTCCATTGGGAAATCATCACTCTCTCTTCCTATTTCCTGATCGCGCAACGGCCCGGTGCTCACTCCTACGTGCTGCAGTTCCTGCTTTTTTCCCTGGTATCGGCCTTTTGCCTGCTCGCAGGCTTCGGCATTGCCACCGATGCCAACGGCAGCACCGCACTTTCGGCGTTCGCTACGGCCGGCCCGGATGCGGCACCTGCCTTCATGTTCCTCGCGATCGGCTTTCTGATCAAGGCCGGCGCGGTTGGCGTCCATGTCTGGCTGCCCGGCGCTTATGCCGAGGCCGACGATGACCTGTCGGCAATGCTTTCCGCCGTGATCAGCAAGGTGGCGGTCTTCGGATTGTTCATGGTGACATACCTCGCCATTCGCTCCGACGTCGGGCTCGAGATGGCACACGTGATGGGTTGGATCGGACTTCTGACGACCATTGCTGGGGCTGTTATGGCTTTCCAGCAAACCGATCTGAAACGAATGCTCGGCTATTCCAGCATGAGCCAGATCGGCTACATCATCACTGCGATTGCGTTGATGAGCCATCTCGGCTGGGTCACGGCCTTCTACCTTGTTGCCAATCACCTGATGGTCAAGGGCGTCCTCTTTCTTGCAGCCGCGGGCGTCATCTTGCGTACCAATACCAGGTTGTTCGATGAGACCGGTGGCCTCGCCAGAGAAATGCCGCTCACCTTTGCTTGCGTGATTGTTGCACTTGTCTCGATGTCCGGTCTGCCGCCGCTTGCCGGCTTCGGCGGCAAATGGCTGCTGCTGAGCGCGATGATGGACAGGGGCTGGTATGGTCTCGCGATCGTTGGCGTTCTCGCGACTTTCATCGGTTTTCTATACATGTTCAGATTTGGCTATTCGATCTTCCTTGGTCCGCGAAGGCCCGCAGCTGCGGCGGAGGCGCCCTTGCCGCTTCTGGTCGCGCAGTTCGTTCTGATCCTCGCAATTGTCTTGCTGTCGTTTTTTCCGAAACTGGTAATGGATCCCGTGTCTGCCGCGATCGATCCCTATTTCGCCTCGACGCTGGTCTGGCAGGGTATGTCGCTTGAGACCATCTATGGCTACTGGAATCCTGTCCCTGTGATGGCGGTCACTGTCGCGATCACAGTGGTCCTCTTCGGGGGCTTCGTATTGGTCTATCGAACCGGTCACGGGCGCTCCATTCCCGTGAGCACGGCGCATTTTTACGCCTTCTATCGATCGGCGTTTGCTCCACTCGTCACCCCAATTGCAAACTTTATCTGGGATGGAATCTGCGATCTGACGGTCGGCGCGGCGGGACTAGTGCGAAGGGTCTACACGGGCAACGGCCAGACATACGTGCTCTATGTGCTCTATTATGCAATCGCGATCTATCTGCTGGGGACTTTCAGGATTCCAATCTGATGTGCCAGCAAGCAGGCTAACAATCTTGCCCTCACGGCCGCTATTGGCTGGCGGCTGCCTGTGCGATCCCACCCAGAATGCGGCTCGGAAGGAAAATTATCAGTGATGCAGCACCCTCGATCACCGATGCGCCGTCGGCGAGCATTGTCTGGCTGGCAGGTCCCTGGTCCTCTCTAAGTACACTGCGTATCAAGGCATCGTTGTTGACCACGTCCATCAGTGTCGGTGAACTGGCAAAGACGCTGTGCCTGCCGCCATCGATATCAGAGACATCGATAACCGCGATCTCTCTCTTTTGAAGGACGGCGACGTCGGAGCCGCTGCCGACACGCGGGTGGCCGCCCGCCAATCGCCGGGAAAACCCGAGAGCGCGATCGCGCTGTGAGACGATGATTGCAAACGGTCGCGGGATGTCACCAATGTCGTCGATCTGGCTCAGGAAGACGTCGACATCGATATCAGGTGCGGCGAGAACCACGCCACCCAGGCGCTTCAACGTGCTGGTGCGTCCCCTGAGGGCAAGATCGCGCAAAGCTTCCGTGACGACATAGGCGCCCATGGAATGGCCAACCACAATAATTCTCTTCGCATTGGTCTCTGCCGCGATCTCGATCGTCTCGGCAAGTCCTCGCCGGCCAACAAGGGCGCTGTCGCGATCAAAGACGTAAAGCGGGATCGATGCTCCTGACGGCCAGGCGTAATGCAGCGAGACCGACTTGATACCGTAGTCATAGCTGATCTGGGCGTTGCGGAAGACGCTGTCGGCGAAGTTGTTGTTGTATCCGTGGACGAAAATGAAGATCTCGCGATTTTCCGGCGAGCGTTGCGCGAGCGCGACATTTAGCTGCCTGATGAAGTCCTGCCGCTCGGCAATCGGCTGATAGGTCCGCGCTGAAAAGTGCCTGCTTGGATCAGGGCTCCGTCCGCTTTTCTCGACGCGGCCGGCAACGTGGTTTTGCGGGATACCAATGTCTAGTTTCGCAAAATTCAACGTCTTCGACCGCTCGGCCGAATATGGCAGGGAAAGATTGTTGGATCGGGTACGCGTGGTCGCGACGTAGATCGGAACGATTGCCCGCGGTTCTGCTCCTGACGATGATGCGATGGGAAGGCCAAGCACCGCGCGTGGTCCGCCACAGCCGACGAGAGCCAACAGAATGATCACAATGACGGACAATCGAATTGAGGACATGGGCTCGATCTAGTTCCCTGGGAAGCCGTTAAAATCGTTCAACAAGAAAGACAATCGGTTCGGATCGCTCACGCTGGCCACACGCATGAGGCGAAGCACTTCCTTGTTCTAAGCTATCCGCAGCGGGTGCGGTAGATGAATTCCAGTTGTTACTTGCAGTATTCAGATTTCCGTGTCGGTCGGGCGACAAAAAATGATGCTGAACTCAGGACTTCTACCGTTCGCGTTGATCACCGACACAGATCGATTGATGTGTGATGGGCGTATATTTCCAATGCCCCGTCACGCATCAAGCCCGACCAAATGCATATATCTCATTGAACCGATGTCATTTTTACAGCTGTCTGCGCATCGAAAAACGCCATCGCGCCGGTAGGTATTCGGGGGAACCGTCCATGAAGATGCATCTGGCTGCTTCGAAAGCCCGCGCAATGTTTGGCGTGTCGGTCGCTATACTGGCAGCCATCCTCCTGGCAGGTTGCCGAGACGAGGAGGAGGCTTCAGAGCGTCCACCAAGACCGGTCAGAACAGTGGCTGTTTCATTCAACCCCGAGGATACTTACGGGTCGCTCGTCGGCGAGATCCGACCGCGCACAGAAACCAGCTTCAGCTTCCGGCAGGGTGGCGAGGTTCGCGAGCGCGACGTCGAGATTGGCGACCTCGTGAAAGTAGACACTGTTCTCGCCCGCCTTGATACCGAGGACGCGCAGGACGCAATGCGAAAGGCCGAAGCAAATCTCTTTGCGGCTCAGGCTCAATCCCAGAACGCAGAGACCGAGCGCGCGCGTCAGCAGCAGCTTTACCCACGCACATCCACCCGTCAGGCTTTCGATGCAGCGACCGCCCAGGCGAGTATGGCACAGGCTGGCGTAGACGCGGCACAAGCCGGTCTGAGGATAGCGCAGACCAATCTTGATAACCGCGTCCTGAAGGCAAATGCCGCAGGCGTCGTTACCGCGATTGGAGGTGAAGTGGGACAGATCGTCGGCGGTGGACAAATGGTGGTGCGCGTTGCACAGCTTGGAACACGTGATGCCGTCTTCCAGGTTCCCGAAGCCACGATCCAGACGACCGGAGGCGATGCCCGCGTCGACGTGCAGCTTCTCAGCAATCCGAGCATCAAGGCGACAGGAACGGTTCGAGAGATTTCGCCGACCGCTGATCCGATCACCCGCAACTTTACGGTCCGTATCGGGCTTGATAGCGCGCCGGACGAATTCCGCTTCGGAAGCGCCGTGCGTGGCAGCATCCGGCTTTCCGGTGAGCCGGCGGCGCGGCTGCCGATAACGGCATTGTTCAGCCAAGGAAACGAAAGTGCCGTCTGGGTTGTCGATGCGGCCAGCAAGACGACAAAGCTTGTGCCGGTCGAGGTGCATCGCTTCGACACGAAGGATTTCCTTGTGACCAGGGGCCTTTCAAGCGGAGACAATGTGGTGATTGCCGGAGTGCAGCAACTGCGTCCCGGCATGCCCGTTCGCTTGCTTGAAGGAAGCGTCGAATGAAGGAGGGCTTCAATCTATCGGGCTGGGCGATCCAGCGACAGAGCCTTGTCATTTTCCTCGTGGTTCTAAGCGCCATAGCGGGCATTCTTGCCTACATCAATCTGGGACGCGACGAGGACCCGGAGTTCACCTTCAAGACAATGATCGTATCGGCCGGATGGCCGGGCGGGACGATCGAGCAGACCACTGATCAGATCACCGACCGTCTGGAAAGGACGCTCGAAGAAGTGCCTCATCTCGACAGTCTGCGCAGCCTGACAACGGCCGGGCAATCGATCGTCTATGTCACGCTCGACGATTCCACGCCGCCCGATCAGGTCGGAGAATCCTGGTACCAGGCCCGCAAGAAAGTCGGAGACATGATATCGACGCTGCCGGCAGGCGTGCGCGGCCCTTTCTTCAACGATGACTTCGGCGACACCTTTGGCATAATCTATGGCTTCACATCCGATGGCTTTACCGATCGCGAGGTCCGCGATTGGGCCTACGAAGCCCGTACCCGGCTGCTCAAGATCGATAATATCGGAAAAGTCCAGCTTATCGGGACCCAGGACGAGACGATCTATATCGAATTCTCAACCGGGCGGCTTGCAAGCCTCGGCCTCAGTGCCGCGACAGTGATCGGAACCATACAGGCGCAGAACGCCGTCCTGCCTGCAGGTCTCATCACCTCGGCGCAGGATCGAACAATTCTTCAGGTTTCCGGCAGTCTCGCCGACGAGGCAACCCTCCGGCAGCTGAACATTCCAACCGCATCCGGCTTTGTGCGCCTCGGAGATATTGCCAGCGTCGTGCGCGGAACGGTGGATCCGCCCCAGCCACGATTCCGCATCAAGGGTAAACCGGCTATCGGTATCGCCATCTCCATGGCGTCGGGAGGCGACATTCTGCAGCTTGGCCAGAATATCGAAGCGACGATGCAGAAGCTTGAGGACGATCTGCCCATTGGCATCAACCTCACACACGTCGCGAGCCAGCCTGCGGTCGTCAAGACAGCGATCCGGGGTTTCACAACCTCGCTCGGTCAAGCTGTCGTCATCGTTCTTGGTGTGAGTTTCCTGGCTCTCGGGATACGAGCCGGCATCGCGGTTGCGGTGTCAATCCCGCTTGTTCTTGCCCTAACCTTCCTGTTCATGGACATCACCGGCATTGCACTACAGCGCGTATCGCTGGGAGCATTGATCATCGCGCTGACGCTGATGATCGATGACACGATGGTKACCGTCGAGACGATGATGGCGAAGCTTGAGCAGGGTTACGAGCGGGTTCAGGCCGCGTCCCACGCCTACACGTCAACAGCATTTCCGATGCTGGCCGGCACGCTGGTAACGATTGCCGGCTTCATTCCTGTCGGTTTTGCAAGCAGCTCTTCGGGCGAGTATGCGCGATCCCTTTTTCTGGTGATCGGCTTCGCGCTTATCGTGTCGTGGCTGGTGGCGGTATTGTTGACACCGATCGTTGGTCTTGCCGTCCTCAAATCAGGGGCTGCAACGGGTCCGAAGGAGGATGGAGCACTCATCCGCGGCTTCAAGAACCTCTTGTATGCCTGCATGCGAATGCGCCTCTTGGTCGTGCTTGCCACCGTCGCTTTGTTTGTGGCAGCTCTCCTTGGATCGTCCGCCATGAAACGGCAGTTCTTTCCGGCGTCCGACAGGCCGGAGCTTATCCTGCAGCTAACCCTGCCGCAGAGCGCGTCGCAGGAGGCAACCGCTGTCGAAGTCTCGAAAGCGGAAGAAGTTCTTGCCGCTGACGAGGATGTGGCCGACTGGAGTTTTTATATCGGCTCCGATCCGGTTCGTTTCTATTTGTCGATGGACCTGCAGGCTCCAGCACCGTCCCGTGCCCAGGCGGTGGTGATCGCCAAGAGCGTTGGCGTGCGTGAGGCGCTGCAGGCACGCTTGCAAAAGGCACTCGACGAGAAATTACCCGATATCATCGTGCGCGTTTCACCGCTGGAAATGGGACCGCCGGTCGGCTGGCCCGTTCAGTATCGCGTCAGCGGACCTGATATTCCCGGCGTGCGGAATGTCGCCTGGCAGGTCGCCGATGCCATCAGCAAGGTTCCCGGCGTCGTTCAGCCGAACCTCGACTGGAGTGAACCGGTTCGAAAAATCGTCATCAATGTCGATCAGGATCGTGCCCGACTGGTGGGTCTCAATTCCTCTGTGATCGCCCAGACGCTGTTTGCCACGGCATCGGGAATTCCGATCACACAGGTTCGAGACTCGATCTACCTCATCAATGTGGTAGCCAGAGCGGCTGCCGACGAGCGCGTCGACATCAGCACCATCCGCACGCTGCAGATCCCGGTCGGCCCCAACAATACGGTACCCCTCTCCAGCATCGCCACGATCGACTATCGGACCACACAGCCTGTCATCTGGCGTCGCGACGGCTCGACGACCATCACCGTCCAGGCAGATACCGCCGAAGGCGTGCTGGCGGCCGGTGTCGTCGAAGCTGCCGCCGCCAAGATCGACGAGCTGCGCAAGGCCAACCCGCGCTATCCGATCGAGGTTGGCGGTGCAGTCGAAGGTGCAGAAGAAGGGCTCGCGTCAGTTGTTGAGATGCTTCCAGTGATGGCAGTCATCATCCTGATCGTGCTGATGTTTCAGCTGCAGAGCGTACAGCGACTGCTTCTGGTCATCAGCGTTGTGCCTCTGGGGCTGATCGGCGTGGTGCTGATCATGCTGATAACTAATACGCCGGTGGGTTTCATCGCCGTTCTGGGGATGATTGCCCTCATCGGTATGATCACCCGAAATTCCGTGGTGCTCATCGACCAGATCGACCTTGCCATTGAAGAAAAAGGCCGGACGTGGCGCAGTGTGATTGATGTTACCGCCCAGCGTCTGCGACCGGTCTTTCTGACCGCGGGATCGACCGTACTCGGAATGCTGCCAATCATCCGCGATCCCTTCTGGTCACCCCTTGCCTTTACCGTCATCGGCGGTCTGGTGGTCGCCGCGGCGCTGACACTGATCTTCCTGCCGGTGCTCTACGTTCTGTGGTTTCGCATTCCGGCCAAAGCCAAAACCGAGAATATCGAAACCTCAGCAACGAGACCGGCCGCCGCTGGGGGGTGAGAGCTCTCCAGCCGCAACCATCCTGGAACCCAAGAATGACCAACATTTCCAATCCGACACAAGCAGGTCTCATATAGGAGAAGTAGGCATGTCTACCTTGATTGCAATTGTTTATCCTACCGAAGCCAAAGCTGAAGAAGTGCGTCAGCGCTTGTTCGCAATGCAGAAGGAATACCTGATCAAAGTCGGGGATGCCGTGATCGCGACGAAGACCGAAGGCGGAAAGATCAAATTGAATCAGCTGGTCAATACCACGGCCGCCGGTGCTGCATCGGGCAGCTTCTGGGGCTTGCTGATCGGTGTTCTGTTTCTCAATCCACTTTTGGGCGTAGCCATGGGTGCTGCATCCGGTGCGATCGGCGGAGCTCTGACGGACGTCGGTATAAACGACGTCTTCATGAAGGATCTCGCTGCCAATCTTGAGCCGGGTAAAGGAGCCTTGTTCGTGCTGATCCAGGAGATGACAGCAGATAAGGTGCTGAAGGAAATATCCTCTTATGGCGGCGTCGTGCTCAAGACCTCGCTCGACGAGACGAAGGAGCAGGTTTTGCGTGACGCGTTGCAAAAGGCAACCGCCGTCAGCTAGTGCAGTCGTGAGGTGTATCTGGCGCCTTTACATGACAGGGCAGACGACTGACTGCCGGGTCTCAGAGAGGGCCTTTCTTAGTGCATTCCTATGCGAGCCCAAGCTCCGCCACTATCAGCCGGAGCTTGGAAATTAGATCAATATTCAAGGGGCGAGTATGCAGGAAGCCAGCGGCAGTCGCATGATCGGTTCGGTAACAGCCGGTATTCTTGTGCTTGCTTTGCTATATGTCGCCCAATCGATCTTCGCACCGCTCATCTTTTCCTTGTTCGTCATTGCCCTGGTCTGGCCATGTCAGGCGGCCTTGCAGTGCTGGCTTCCAAAGCTTGTTGCCCTTCTCATCACGCTGGTCGTCACCATGGTTGTTATTGTGGCCATCGGGTCCTCGGTGGCATGGGGGTTTGGCAAGCTAGGGCAGTGGCTGTTCGTTAACGCGGACCGTTTCCAGGCGATCTATGTCGACTGGACAAATTGGCTGGAAGGGCACGGCGTTGCAGTCGCGGGTCCCTTGGCCGACCGCTTCGATGTTGCCTGGCTGGTGCGGTTTGTGCAGGGGATGGCCGGCCGCGTAAACAGCTTCGCCGGTTTCGCACTGCTGGTCTTTATCTTCGTCATGCTCGGCCTCCTTGAGGTCGAGGACTTCAACAGCCGGCTTGTCGCGCCCGCAGCCCAACCCCATGGAATACGCATCCTGACGGCCAATCGCGTGATTGGTGCAAAGCTGCGTCGTTTCATGATCGTGCGGACGTTTGCCAGTATCCTGACCGGGTTGGTGGTCTGGCTTTTTGCGCTGGGCGCAGGGCTTGAACTTGCCACCGCTTGGGGCGCAATTGCTTTCGCGCTCAACTACATCCCTTTCCTCGGGCCGTTTGTCGCAACCGCGCTTCCAACGCTGTTTGCAATTGCCCAATTCGACAACTGGCAGACGGCAGTCCTCATTTTCGCGAGCCTGAACGTCATCCAATTCATCATCGGGAGCTATCTGGAGCCGCGGCTTACCGGTGCCTCGCTGGCAATATCCCCCTTCGCCGTTATTTTCTCAGTCTTTTTCTGGAGCTTCATGTGGGGCATATCGGGGGCCTTCATCGGCGTGCCTATCCTGATCGCGTTCACTGTCTATTGCGCAGGCACACCATCTGGAAAGTGGGTCGCAACGCTACTGTCGGGCGGCTCTAAGGCAGACGCGGACGATGGATCATGAAGCAGGATCTCCAGCGGGCACAGAGATACGTTAGACCCCACTAAATCAACTTGAAAACGCCATAAACGACGCCGCCTGACGCTTGTGCATCTGACGGTTGAGAAAAGACGTCGAAAGGGGTAGATTGCGGCAGGGAGGAATATCGAGTGACACGGCAGCTTTGACGCAAGACAGAGACGAAGGCTGAAGAACCGGCTTTGGCCGCGCAAAGTGGTCTCGCTTCAACCGCTGGCAAACCACTACGCATCATTCAGACATCATCCGACCCTCGCTCTTGGGGCCAAGAGGAGAGTAAGAATGAACTGCATAACCGTTCTCTCAAGCAGCCTATCGATCAGTGCATACTTGGCTCGGAATCTCGAACTCGAAAGGATCGTCGCCATTTCGAGCGTGGTTTTTAATGCAAACCCGAGGGACACCAGTCAGCGCTTCCCACTCCTGCACGGAAGCCTTCATCACTAAGCCTGGTAGGATAAGTCGGCAAGACGGCGACAATATGGTTACCGGGCAAGCAGCGCCAGACGGTGCCGTCTTGCCTCCGGTCAACTGGAGGTGACGCGATGACAACCGAAGACGTCATGACGTATGCCAGATTGCCGGAACGGCAACTGGACCACGCGAACCTTGCGAGCTTGGATTGCGAGGCAGTTGATACGATGCCGGAGGAAGGCAGACCTTCGTTCCTGCCTTCCTTTGAATTTTCGACCGAGGGGCTGTCGCGACCGGATCAGTTTGCAGCATGGCATAATAGCTTCGCACCTATGCTCGAGCTTTCTGACACCGATCCAATGACGGCCAACTTTAGCGGGCGGCAGGAGCTTTGGGACCTTGGCAGTTTTGTACTTGCTAGGATCAGCACTGACAGCCTGGCTTTTTCCAGCCTTCCAGGACATGTTCGGCGAGATCCGGTCGACCACTGGACGATGACAGTCTTGCTGTCCGGGAAAATTAGCACTGAAACGGCAAGACACGCGTTTTCCGCCGGTTTAGGTGAAGTGCAGATCCATTCGCTTGGTCGCTCTTTCACCGGCATCGTCGATAAAAGCGAGATGCTTATGCTGTTCGTGCCGCGAGATCTTTCTCTCGAAACGGCGGCCACGCTTGGCTCGGCCGAATTCTCGACGCTTGGGACAGGCATGGGACGACTGTTCTCTGACTATCTGATTGACGTGGGCAATCGCCTGCCGATGTTGGCCCAGGCTGACCTGCCTGGGCTGGCCGCAGCCACACGGGCAATGATCCTTGCCTGCGTTTCACCATCCGCAGACCATATCAAGGCGGCAGAAGGGCCGATTGCCAATGTGCTTCTCGAAAGGGCGCGGCAGCTGGTGCAATGCCGGTTACTCGACCCAAAACTCGGTAGTGAATTGGTACGCCGGGAGCTCGGCATCTCGCGCACCCGGCTGTACAACTTGTTCGAGCCCTTCGGTGGGGTAATGCACTACATTCAGCATCGTCGATTGCTCAGCGCTTACGCCGCTTTAACCGACCCCAACGAGCGGCGTCTCATATTCCAGATTGCCGAAGAGCGCGGGTTTAGCGACGGCGCCGAGTTTGGCCGCGCGTTCAAGCGGGCGTTTGGCCATAGCCCGAGCGAGGTCAGGAACCGAGGTGGTGGCGGCATTCCACTTCGCCCAGACCTCGAGGATTGCCCGTCTGAGGAAAGACTTGGCGTGCTACTGAGGAGGTTGCAGGGTTAGCCCTGACCGTGCACCCGGGCGAATTGAGCACCGGCGCACACCTTTGCAAGAACCGGCATTTGCGAGCGTTCTCGATGATCCTTGCCGGCAGGTGGAGCCTTGCTCGGATTCAAGGCTTGAAGCCCGTAATTTCACCGGACAAGAAAGCCAAGAGCCGCAGCGTTGGCAAGGTCGATAAAGAAAGCCGAAACGAGAGGCAGGATGATGAACGCGATCGTTGCGGCACCATGGATTTTGGTCACTGCGGTCATATTCGCGATCGCTGTGGGGGTCGCACCCAGTGAAATGCCGCAGAACCCGGCCGAAATGACCGCCGCCTCATAGTTGCGCCCCATAGCCGGAAACACCACGAAAAGGATATAGGCCACGGCCACGATCGTCTGGATTGCCAGGACGATGATGAGCGCCAGCCCGAGCCCGCCTAATCCCCACAATTGCATGCTCATCAGCGACATTGCGAGAAACACATTCAACGAGAGATCTGAGATAAGTGAGAGCGCGCGGCTGCGCGTTGGCCAAGGGAGGTTCGGCGCCACGGACGGGATGGTGTTCGTCATCACAATAGCGACCAGCAAGCAGACAACGAAGAGCGGAAGATTGATGCCGGCGTCCAGGATAATTTCATGCAATGCGTATCCCATGAGGATAGCGATATTGGTGACGAGGAGAACGCGCAAAAGGCCGATGTAGCTCACCTCGTCATCGTGAGTGCGGGCTGCTGTGCTTGACACTCCTATTGTAAGTTCTTCGTCTTTGCGCCCGCTCAGTCGATAACGGGTGATGAGGTACTGCGCGATCGGTCCACCGATGAGACTGGCAATCACGAGACCAAGTGTAGCGCTGGCAATGCCCACCTCCAGAGCGCTCGTCAGTCCGAAACGATTGGTGATGATCGGAGCCCATGCGATGGTGGTGCCATGACCGCCGATAAGGGACGTCGATCCCAGCAGTATCGCCATCCCCGGGGGGAGACCAAGCAGATTGCTGGTTCCGATGGCAATTGCGTTCTGGATGACAAGGAAGACAAGCGTGATGGCGAGGAGGATGAGAAGTGGCTTTCCGCCTGCTACAAGATCGGAAAGCCTGGCGTTCAGCCCGACGCCCGTGAAGAAGTAGAGAAGCAGCATGTCGCGTGCGGCAAGCGTAAAACTGATCTCGACGGAAAAGAATTCGTAGGCAACGAGCGTCGCCAACGCCGCGAGAAGCCCGCCGGTGACTGCTTCGGGAATGCTCCAGCGCGCAAGTGCGGGAATGACGCGATTGAGATTGGCACCAGTAAAGAAGACGAGAATTGCGATGGTAAAGGACAATAGTCCCGGAACCTGTATCAGCGACATGTGTTACCCTTGCTGACGTCGCGGCCTTGCCGCATTTGCGGTAGTAGGATCAACTGTTGATTAAACCCGCGTCCGCCCGGATAGCCGGCAGCTTAAAAGCGCCAGATCAGGGGTACGATGAATACTGAGACGACAAAGAACCAGATCAGCAACGGCAAGCCGAGCTTCCAGTAGTCGTTGAAGGCATAGCCCCCCGGTCCCATCACCATCAGGTTCGTCGGTGTCGCAATCGGTGTCAGGAAGGCGCCAGCTGCTGCAACGGCCGTGCTCATAAGGACTGGACGCGGAGAAATTCCCATGGCGGCCGCCGCTGCAACACCGATCGGGATGACAATCAATGCGGTTGCGGTGTTGGAGATGAGTTGCCCCATGATTGCCGTCAGGACAAAAAGTCCGGCGAGCAGCGCAACTGGACCGGCGTCACCCACGAGGTTCACAAGATGCTCCGCCATTAGCTTCGCCGCACCTGTTTCTACCATTGCCGTCGAAAGCGGCATCATCGCCCCAACGAGAATGACAGTCGTCCAGCCCACAGCCCGATAGGCTTGCTCGACATTCATGATACCTGACAGGATGATCGCACCTGCAGCAAGCAAACCAGCCACCGCCGGCGGCACGATACCGGTGGCAAGCAGCAGAACCATCGCGATCAGGATGATAACGGCCTGACGCGCGCCAGGACCCATCGGGACCGCCTGGCGTCGGACAAGCTCGGGCGAATTGACGACCAGAATGTCGGGATCGTTCAGATGCACATCGAGCGCCTTCCACGTTCCCTGCAACAACATTGTATCGCCTGCCTGCAGGACGATGCCGCCTGCTTCCTTTGTTGCTCTGCCGGGCGATAATCCGGTGCCGGCGCGCTGGACTGCCAGAATGATCAGATCGCCGCTCTCGGTGACCATGCCGGGAAAAACTGTTTCACCGATGAGGCCGGAGCGCGGTGGGATGACGACCTCGGCAAGCCCCGAGCTGCGATTAAACAAGGTTTCCTCGCCCTGACCGGTCGCCTTGTCGTCGCGAAAGGCGAGGTGCATTTCGGCGGTGAACGCTGCGGCGACTTCAGGCTCGCCGCGCACGAGAAGATGATCGCCCTCGGCGATGACGGGCCGGCGCAGTGGACCGGCCGTTTCGCCCTCTTGAATCGCGACGATCTGCAATCCCGGATGGGCCGAAAGATCCAGATCGCTGGCGGCTTTGCCGACATAGGGTGAGCTTGCACGCACTCGCATCTGGTAGATGCCGCTTGCGAGGCCGTATTGCTCGACAAGCGTCTTGGCATGGTGACTGAAATCGGCCGGCATGGTTGCGCCGTTACGCTCGGGAAGCAGTTGCTTTCCGAAGAGAATGATGATGACCATGGTGCCTGCCAGGAGCGGAATGCCCGCAAGTGCAAATTCGAAGAAGCCGAACCCACCGACGCCTGCGTCGAGCCCTGCTTCCGAAACCAGCACGTTGACCGGTGTTCCGGTCAGGGCCAGCATCGAGCCCGCATGCGCGGAAAACACCAGCGGCATCAGCAGCTGCGACGAACTGCGCCGGAGGCGGACAGCTATGACAACCACAACCGGCAGCAGGGCGGCGACAGCGCCATTGACGCTGATCAACGCGGTCAGAAGCGATACAAGTGCCATCGTCAGGAGGAGAAGGCGTGTCCGGCTTTCCTCGCCGGCGCCGCGGATCAGCAACTGTCCGGCCCAGGCAGTCACTCCGGTGACCTCGAGCCCGGAGCTGACGACGAAAAGAGTGGCGATGAAGATGACAGCTGGATCGCCGAAACCGCCAAGAGCCTGTCCCAGCGTCAGGACGCCGCTCGCCCACAGTGCAAGCGCCGTCAGCATGGCCACGAAGACGACCGGTAGCTTGTTCCAGACGAACAGTAAGACGGCAGCGGCGATGATAGTTGCTGTGTATGCTATTGGACTCAACCGCCCTGCTCCCTCTTGCCTTTGCCCTAACCGTACAAATCAAGCAGGCCTAGCGCAGACCTCCATGAGCGCCGGGGCGACTGCGGCCGACCAAATCAACCTTCCAGAACACGTCAATCGCCGAGTGTCGCCATGAGTATGCCCAGACGGCAGCCCTTCTCGTATTCCTTGAGGTTCACATATTCCTTGATGGTGTGAATCTCGGCCTGCCCGGCGCCGATGGTGATGGTTGGTACGCCATGCTTGTCGAGCCAGTTGGCATCCAAACCCCCGTTCGAGAAGACATAGACCGGCTCGATGTCGAGCATCTGCAACGCTTTCGTCGCGCGCTTCACGATCGGCGTGTCCTTGCCCAACTCAAATGGCGGATAGGATGGCTTGTGGCTGAACGTCACCTCTGCCGTGTCGCCCTGATCGGCGGTCACTTCGCTCTGGGCTTTGGCGAACGCTTCCTTGTAGCCGTTGGCGATCTTCGTCGCGAAGGCAGCTTCAGGGCTGCGCGCTTCACCCTTGATGAAAGCGTAATCGGTCACGACGTTGGTCGCATCCCCGGCAGGCTTGTTGTCCTTGCCACCGAAAATTCCGACGTTGCTTGTGCCGCGGCCGTCCGGTTTGACAACTTTGCCGAACCAGCCGTTATGTTTTGCTTCCGCCAACGCCATGGCGCCAACCAGCGTTGCCGAAATACCCTTCTCTGGCGCCACGCCGGCATGCGACGCGCGACCTTTGATTTCGACTTCCCAGTTTTCCTGCCCAACAGCGCCGACGATAAGTTCCGCAGCCATCTGGCCATCGACATTGATGCACATAGCCGCTCCGTTGAGATCAGCAGGGTTGAGTTCCCGTGCCCCATGCAGCCCGCTCTCCTCGCGCACGGTAAACAAAAGCGTGATTGGCGGATGTGGCAGCTTGTGCTTGATCACCGTCTCGGCAACCACGACAAGAAGGGCCACTCCGGTTCGGGCATCGCCGCCAAGTGCAGTGGCACCGTCGGACACGATGCGGTCACCCTCGCGCTTTGGTTTGGCGCCCGCGCAAAGTGGCACGGTGTCAAGGTGGGTGGAAAAGAGAAGCCGTGGCCCCGGCCGCGTTCCCGGGATATCCACGATGAGATTGCCTGTTTCGGTCGGCAGCGGAATGCGCTTGTTGGCATCGTCGAAGCGAATAGCCGATTCCGGGACGCCGATCTTCTTCAGGGCGTCGCAGACGGCAAGGCCGATGTTCTTCTCTTGTCCGGTGACACCTTCCACTGAGAGGAAGCGCATGAGGTGGTCTTCAGCTGCGGCGACGTCGAGAGGAATTGAGATGTTGCTCATGATGTCCATCCATTCATTCGAGTGTTTATTCGTTTACGGATTGCCGGCCTGGCGTCACAGGCCCCATGGCAGCCCGAGAGCCTTCCAGACCGCAAAGAGGCCAGTCCACAGCACGAATATCAGCACGACATACGGAAGCATCAGAGAGACGATCGTGCCGACACCAGCAGACTTGTCGTATTTCTGGGCAAAGCCGACGACCAGCGCGAAATATGCATTGAGCGGGGTGATCGCGTTCATCGGTGAATCACCGACGCGATAGGCGGCAAGCACAGCTTCCGGTTCGACGCCGAGCTTCATCAGAAGCGGGACGAAGACCGGAGCGAAGATAGCCCATTTCGCAATGGCGCCGGTGAGCAGAAGATCGATGATTGCGACCACGACGATAAAGCCGATCAGCAGTGGCAACGCGCCAATATTGGCCGCCTGCAACACGCCCGAGAGGCTGAGCGCCATAACGGTGCCGATGTTCGTATAGGTGAAATAGGCAACAAACTGGCTGAGAACGAAGAACAGGAAGATTGTGCCGCCCATGTTCTTGATCGACTTTTCGATCGCCGCGATGACCTCGGCAAGCGTTTTCAACGTACCGGCGCCGATGCCGTAGGTCCATCCGGTCACCAGGAAGATTAGCATGATCAGAGCAATCAGGCCGTTCATGAAGGGTGAGTTGCCGATGAGCTCTCCGGTATCGGGATTGCGCAAAGGCGCGCCGCTCGGGACGGTCAGTAGCAAAAAAACAACCAGAAGGCCGATCAGGCCATACAGTGCGAACCGCAAACCGCGCGATTCCTGCTCCGAAAGGGTAGCCCCCTGAGCCTGCACACCGCCTTCCGCCGCTGCCGGATCATACTCTCCAAGCCTGGGGGCGATCATGCGATCGGTGATAAAGGCAATCAGAACGGTCAGGAACAGCACCGAGGCGATGGAAAACCAAACATTGGACGCCAGACCGATTGACCGTCCCGGATCAACAAGATGCGCCGCGTCATTGGTGAATTCAACGAGCACGGCATCGAGCGGTTTGATCAGCATGTTGACCGTAAAGGCACCGGCCACGGCGGCAAAACCAAGCGCAAGACCAGCCAACGGGTGCCGCCCGACTGCCAGATAGGCAACACCGGCGAGCGGTATCAGCACGAGATAACCGGCATCTGCCGCGATACTTGCGAGGATACCGACGAAAGCCAGGATATAGGTCAACGCCCAGCTCGGGGAGACAATGACGAGCTTGCGGATCAGCGCCGTGACGAGACCGGATTCTTCGGCGACGCCCGCACCGATCATGGCAGCAATCATCAACCCGACAGCCGTGAAGCTCATGAAGTTCGGAATGAGGGATGAATATAGAAAGCGAATACCCTCCACATTCAGAAGGCTTCGGATCGATGTCGACGCCTGCTCGATCTCATGCGTATCAGGATTAATGCGCTCGTAGCTCACGCCCATTCCGAAAGCGCCAAGCACGGCTGACAAGAGGATGACGATGCCAATCAGGATCAGGAAGATGATCACAGGATGGGGAACCATGTTTCCCACCTTTTCGACGCCGTCGAGGAACCTCTGCATCGTGGTCTTTGATGCGGCATTGGCAGTGGCCATGTCTTGCCTCCAGTTGAACCGACGTGTGTCGCACCCAAAGGGGTGATCAATAAGCTCGGCTTGATGCGTTGCCTTAACAGTGGTCGACCGGCGAATTGGCGCGGCTCTCAATGCGTGTCCGTCGCCCGAATGGAGCGCTATGGATCCACCGCTCTTTCGTGCCGACGGCAATTAAGGCCTTTGCATGCACGGAACAAAAAGACGAAATAATTCAATATACTAAGCGCTACTATTGCCTGCCCGTTCACCATAGCCGGCCGCAACATATGTCAAGATCAGCCCGATCATTCGGTGACGAGAATGCCGGGTATCGCAAAAATCCAGCCGGCGTCAGGATTGCCCGCGTTGAGAATTTGTTGGCCCATAAGCCGCTCACGTGAATGACGCCGACCATGTTTCATATTCATCATCCGTCAGCGTGGGCACGCTGCGATGTAGCGCCGACCGTTGCGATCCCGAAACTCGCACTGCCCAGGACGACCGGCCACATTGCCGATCACGGCGCCGGAAGCTCCACCGATCGCAGCGCCAACGGCGGCGCCACGAACATCGTTCGTGACGACACCGCCAACCACCGCTCCCGTCGCGGCACCAATACCCGCACCCTGTTGCGTAGGCGTGCAGCTCGCAAGCGCCAAGCTTGCCATGAAGCACAGCAGCAATCTGTTCATTGTTCTCCCCTTTACGAAGCTCGACCAGTCCGAAGACGGTAGGAGAAGGGCATCCTTCGCAGTGACTATAGTGTGGCCAAGATGTCTGTGATCGGCATAGAATCCAAAAACCAAGCTCTGAGTTCAAATCTCTTGACGAAGTGGCTGGCCGATCAGGTCGGATGCATCGGAAACGAGGCCGCCGTTCTGCAAGTACGGCGTGGGCGCTTCTGACGACCCGCAGTGTATAACCGTGGCCTCGATGTTGTTCTAATGTCAGGACGCTTCCCACTTCCCAGACATGCTCGAATTGGAAAGCGGTGAATCTAGCTGATTGAGCCGGTGTTGCTATGTAGCGCAAGCGCCACGGCGTCGGTCATAAAAATTATTATATTACTTTCGGTTGCATTTTGGTGCAAACATCGCAATGATCATCCGGTGACCGGAGGTTCCAGCCATGAAGGCCAAATCGCCCACATCGATCGATGTCTATGTCGGCAGCAGAGTAAGAGCGCGCCGCAAGCTGCTCAGGTTATCGCAGGTCGGACTTGCCGAACAGATCGGCGTCACCTTCCAGCAGATCCAGAAGTATGAAAAAGGCATAAACCGCATTGGCGCGAGCCGGCTGCAAACGATCGCCAAGACATTGGGTGTACCCGTTCAATTCTTCTTCGAAAATGACACGGAGCCTGCCGCCTACAGCCTTGTTAGCAACGGCCGCGATGACGTGAATGCTTTTTTGATGTCGAAGGATGCTCAGGCACTCAACCGCGCCTTCATGGCGATCGAGAGCCCAGAGATTCGGCAGAAGCTCATTGGCCTGGCCAAGAGCCTCGCCAGGAACACGACGTCCGACATTGATGCCGTCACCCACCCAGAGGCCGGAGCCTGAGGAATTTTCGTGATCCATCTCCAGACCTTTGGCGAGTTGCGACTGACGGACGGCCTCGGCACGCCGATCCGTTATCCGGTCAAGGCTCTGGTGATGTTGGCCTATCTATATTGCTCGCCGGATCAGCAGCGCAGCCGACAAGAGCTTGCGCGGTTCTTGTGGAACGAGACAGGAGATCATCTTGCGGATCTCAATTTGCGCAAGCTGATTTCACGCATTCGCGACACAACGTCCATTACCGACGAACAGATACTGAGTTTCGGGCCGCCTTTCGTCGGCCTGAACAAGAACATCCTATCGGTTGATCTCGACATATTGCGCCGGGAAGAGCAGCCGGTGGCGCAACTGGCCGTCGTCAGCGACCTGGTGCAACGTGGCTTCATTCCCGGTCTCAGCGCGTCAACCAAGGCAATCGATGGATGGATCGAGCGGGAACGGCAGCTGCATTTGCTCACCCTGAGGGACATCTTCGTGAGGGCGGCGGATCATATTCGCAACGATGAGCAGCGCCGCCTTCTGCGACGCTCGGGTCTTCAACTTCTTGAAGCCTTTCCCGGTGACGATCAGATCCGCTCTATCCTTCGTGGTACGGCAGATGATCATTCGCAAAGCCGCCCGCCAGCGGCGAGAGCCGTGGCAACGGCGCGCAGTCGCATCGTCGAGCAGCAAGACGCCGGCTTGCCGCAAATCATAACCACGACATCTGTGCCGCGGCTGGTACTGCTGCCCCCCGGTGCGGCTGGCCTGACACGGGAGGCGGCAATTGCCGACGCCCTTATCGAGGATGTCACGATCGAGCTCTGCGCTCTACGCAACATATCCGTCGTCGCACCCCATACGGCCGAGCAGATCCGCCGCGACTCCGACAAGGCGACCATCGTTCAACGGCATTCGATTTCCTACCTCCTGGACACACGGCTTTCCGGAGAGGGGCTTTTTGCACAGCTTATCTATTTTCCAACCGACGAGATTTTGTGGGCAGCCCGATTTGACATGGCGGTCGAAACGCTGCCGACACAGAGGCGCTTGATCGCCCAAAAACTTGCCGATGCCGTCTCCGGACAATTGAAGCGAAACGAAAGCATTCGCCTTCGTAACGAGGCGGATCCGCAAGCCTATCATTCCTATCTCATCGGCGCCGGCCTGCTCACCAAGCTCAGCCTGCCGGATATCCGGCGCGCACGGAAATCCTTCAAGCGCGCACTGCATTTTTCTCCGGACTATGCCCCGGCTTTCACGGGTCTGTCACGGACATTCACCAGCGAGTGGCTGTTGACCACGCAAGGCGATCCCGCCCTGCTGCAGCTAGCGGAGGATCAAGCACTTCGGGCGATTGAGAGGGATTCAGAATCGGCAGCCGGGCATCGGGAACTTGGCGTAACGAAGCTTTACCAGGGTGCTGTCGATGACAGCGTTGCAGCACTCGACCTCGCCGAAAGCCTCAGCCCGCATTATGCCGATGTGATCTATAGCCATGCGGACACGCTGGTCCATGCATCGCGGCCGCAAGATGCGCTGGAGAAAATCAAGAAAGCGATCTCGCTCAATCCGATCGCACCCGACGCCTACCTCTGGTGCGCGGCTGGGGCGAGCTACTTCCTCGAACACTACGAGGAAGCACTCGCCTATGTCGACCGGATGAAAGACAAGGCACCGGCCTATCGCATCGCGGCCGCCAGCTGCGCGATGATCGGCGATCGAAAACGGGCACAGTTTTATCGGCAACGCGCCGAGCTCCTCAATCCTGCTTTCGAGGTCGAGAAGTGGCTCGCCTTGGTGCCCTTCAAGGAGCAGTGGCAAAAAGAGCTTTACCGAGACGGTCTTTTCAAGGCCGGATTTTCAAAAACCTGAAGGAGAATATTATGGCAAAAGTTGTTGTATTGGGTGTAACAGGCGAAAAGGGACTCTGGCTCGTGGATATCGCCGCGGGCACAGTAACACCGGTGCAGGTGCCTGCCAGCGGCGATCTGGCTGCAGCCGTCAAGCAGCGCGATGCTGGCGGCGTATTCATCAAGAATGTCGATTTCGCAATTGCCGTCTCCTCGGCTGATACGGTCTTCTCCGGCCACGTGGACGGCTAAGGCGCGCGACGCTGGCCGGTCATTCCGACCTTTATTCCGACCGAACAATTGCGCCGCGGGACACATTGTCCCGCGTCGCTCCCTATTTGGAGGCGATGGGTATCACCCGCCTGTCACGACAGACTGATCTCGATTGTGTCGGTCTTCCGGTCTGGTGCGCCTTTACCCCAAACTCCCGCTCCATTGTCATCGCGCAGGGCAAGGGACTTGAGGATATCGACGCCAAAGTTTCGGCGGCGATGGAGGCTCTGGAACGCGCGGTGGCGGGCGAACCCATCACCGTCACCACGGTTTCGTCGGTACGAGAGCTCAGACGCCGGAGCGATTGCGCCGAACCGCTCGACTGCCTGATCGCAAGCGGCGAGCAGGTCGTAGGCGAAGACGAGCAATTGGCCTGGAGTCTGGCAACCGAGCTGCTTCACGACCAGCCGATTTATGTCCCGCAGGATGCCGCCGTCCTCGACCGAACGCGGCATAACCGGTTCTGGATGTCGTCGGATGGTCTTGCCTCGGGCAACGCCATGGAAGAAGCAATATTCCATGGCATTCTGGAGCGCATCGAACGCGATGCCCATGTGCTTTGGCAGATTGCCAGCGATGACAAGCGCGACGCATGCTGCGTCGATCCCAAGAGTTTTGGCGACGCCGCGCTCTCGGGCCTGATCGACAGGATCGAGGCCGCCGGGCTCGTCTTGAAACTCTTCGATATCACGAGCGATATCGGTATCCCCTGCTATACCGCGCTCGTCGCCCCATCAACGGTCAACGGCAAAGTGCCGCTCCGGTTCGTCGAGGTCACCGGCGGCAGCGGCGCTCATCCCTGGGCCGTGCGGGCGGCAATCCGCGCCGTAACGGAAGCGCTTCAGTCTAGACTGACCTATATCAGCGGCGCCCGCGACGATGTCTGGCCCGAATTGTTCACGACGCCGCTTCCGGCACAAACCCGTAGCGCATTTCTCGCCACCCCCGTTTCTGTACCTGCGGCTGGCATCATAAGACCGGCCGGGAATATATCCCTCCTGTTGCGTGAACTGCTGACGAGACTTCGCGCCAGCGGGATCGGCTCGGTGATTGCCCTTCCCCTGACGCCTGCGAACCTGCCATTTTCGGTGGTGAAGATATTCATACCCGATCTTGAGAACCCCGAGGGCAACAGGCTCCATCGTTTCGGTCAACGCGCCCTTGCAAGGGCGATGCGCTGGTGAAGGTCGTCTTCATTGGCCCGAGCTTGCCTGACGCAGCAAGCCACGCCGCTACGGATGTCGTTTTCCGGCCCCCCGCTGTTCAGGGAGATGTGTTAAGGGCGGTGGAAGATGGCGCAAACATTATCGGTTTGGTCGATGGCGGCTTTGAAAATACCGCGCCGGTTTGGCATAAGGAAATTCTCTTCGCTCTCTCCCTCAATGTCGCGGTCCTGGGCGCCGCCAGCATGGGCGCCTTGCGCGCCGCCGAATGCCAAGCGTTTGGAATGATCGGCGTTGGCCGGATTTTCAACGACTATGTCAGCGGAACAATCGTCGACGACGCCGATGTCGCGCTTCTGCACGAACCGATGGAATTGGGCGGCAGAGCGCTGACCGTGCCGATGGTCAATGTGAGAAGCACTTTGGACGAGATGGAAAGGCTGGAGCTCTTCGACAAAGCCTTTCGCAAGGCTCTCGAACGAACCGCCGCAAACCTCTTCTTCAAGAAGAGAAGCTGGGCACTCATCGCTTCCGCATGTGCGGCAATACCGGCATCGCAAAAGCAGTATTGGCTGGCCATGCTGAAGACCCACGCGATCGATCAGAAACGGATCGATGCCTTGGCTCTTCTCGAAGCTGTTCGCGACGCGGATGATCAGCGCGTGCCGATAAATCGCCATTGGGAATTCAGGAAAACCACGCTGTGGTCAAAACAACTGTCCCGCTCAAAGGCTTCGGTCATATTACACCCATAAGGTGTTTCACGCGTTTTTCACGCACTTTAGTACTGAACTTTCCCTATGGTCATTCCGTCATCTGGAGAATCGATATGTCGGTCATAGGGTCGGGAAAGCTTCAGCACGCAGCGGCGACAGCCATGGATGATCTTGACGAGCTCACGGCTTTGGCTCGGATGATCACCTATGCAAAGGCGGTAGCGGAAGATCTGAAGATCGAACTAGGGGCTCAGTCTCTCGATCTGGCGTTGACGGCGGTTACGCGGGAACTGCGCAGGGCGACGGATGCAGATCTTCCTGGTCTGGAACCGTTGCTCGCGGATGTGAGTATCGAGCTGCACTGATCGACCCTGCGACTAATATCTCGGTCATTGTTTCACTAAAACTCGTTGAGCGCTCTCTCATCCAAGATTCGTTGGCGCGGAAACAAAGCTGGCAGAACGGACTGKGACTCGGTGGCTGATTTCGTGGGCTGATTTCGTGCCTGTCGATGCGGTCAGCCGAAGGCTGCATCCAAACGATTCCGAGAAGGAATCCCGATCGCGCTTGGTGCTCAGGACGGGTCTTCGCGTCAAAATAAAGTCAGATCGTCAATTTTGAGTTCACCGCGATACTGTCGCGGCGAATGAACCGGCTTGGAATAACGACGCGAAGTTCTCGTCTCTCTTCCGACTTTTCCATCCTGGCAATCAGGAATTCTGTCGCGGTCTCCCCCAGAGCCTCCATGGGTTGCTCAATCGTCGAGAGCGGAGGCGCGCAATATTCACAGACCGGAGATCCGTCGAACGA
Source organism: Rhizobium sp. P1_E6 (assembly GCF_056405875.1). Lineage (NCBI taxonomy): Bacteria > Pseudomonadati > Pseudomonadota > Alphaproteobacteria > Hyphomicrobiales > Rhizobiaceae > Rhizobium > Rhizobium sp. P1_E6. The sequence continues at coordinate 55,336 of NZ_JBFUBG010000066.1, forward strand.
GACAATCGACAGATCCTCGGGTACACGCCATCCCATCTTCTGAATCTTGCTCATGAAGGAGATTGCCATATCGTCGCTCGTCGCCACGACGGCGGTCGGCTTTTCGTCGAGTCTTGCAAAGTCCTCGGCAGCCTGCAGACCCGTTTCAAATCCGAACTGGAAGGTGAATTCGCCACCGGCGCGCGTTACATGCCGTTCGGAAAGCCCCTCCTCCTGCAAGGCCTCGACGAGACCGGCATAGCGTTCGATATCGTGATAGTTGCCCGTTGGACCGGCGATGTAGAAGAAACGGCKGTGCCCGAGCGCCAGGAGCTCACGGCCAGCCTCTTTGACAGCTTCTCTGTCGTTGGTGATGATGCTTGGAACAGAAGTGTCGCTCATATCGAGCAAAAGCGAGACGATCGGCAGACCAGCCTCGGCAAGCGATCTGTTTGCGACCACCGGCAGCTGCGACGACAGGATCAGAGCCCCCCTCACCGTCCCTCCGAAGGCAAGGTCAAGGATATGCCGCTCGGAACTTTCGTCGCGGTCGAGGTTGGCAATCATCAGATTGTAGCCGTTGCGGATGACTGTACGATTCACGGCCTCCAGAACCTGGGGGATGATCTGGGATGCGCCATAATGCAACGAACCCGGAAGGATGATCATGATCACGTTGGATTTGCCGACGCGCAGATTGCGGGCCGCGGCGTTGGGCGTGTAGCCAAGCTGTTCGGCTGCCGCTGCAATCCTTGCCCTGGTCTTTTCGTTGACTCGCCCCGGGTTGGCCAGAGCACGGCTGACGGTAGACGTCGCCACGCCGGCAAGGCGCGCGACGTCGGCCATCAGGGCAGATGATCCCTCTGTGGATAGGCTCTCTACGGTTTTCTTCATCATTCCATCCACTTAGCCCAGCGCTGGCGCGATCAACCACACCTACGATTCCTGTTATAGCAAACGATTGCCAAAAACCCGAAGAAATGGATTGCATATTTTATCGGCTTGTCTAATATCGAGGCATGGCAATCGATTGCCAATTGCCAATACATTGAATAATCTCAATAAAATCTGGCGCGAAAAACTCTCTTCGCGACGGATAACCTATGCCTGATTGGAGGGACAGTAATGGCCGCGAGTGATAATCTGCGTTTTGGTGTGGACCTGGTTACCTTCTTTCATCCGGGCTTCTGGGGCGTCGACAGCTACGACGCAATCGTCGAACATGCGAAGGCTCAGCCGCGGCAGTTCTGGGACAAGATCCTCGACAGTGTGCAGGCCTCGGGCGTGACCGGCGTCGAACTCACCTTCTCTCCCTTCAACTGGCAGGACGCGATCAAGACCTATGGGTCTGTGGAGGCCTTCGGCGCCGAGCTATCCGCTCGCGGACTTCAACTGGCCTCCGGCTTCTTCGCGGAACTGGAGGGTTCCGGCGATTTCACCGAGGCTCCCGCACAGGCGGCCATCATCGCCAAGGCCGAACAATATGCCGATTTCATCAAGGCGTCTGGCGGCGATATCATGGTCATCGGTGCGCCGATGCGCCAGACACCGGGCGAAGAGCCCGTGCATTTTCGCGATTTCGACCAGGCCAAGGTCATCGCCGATTTCCTGAACCGGCTAGGTGCCATCCTTTACAAGAAGGGCGTCAAGCTCGCCTTACACACGGAAGCGCATTCGATCTTTGCCGCTGCCCGCGACGTCGATCTTCTGATGCTGCTGACGGATCCGGCTTACGTGCATATGTGCCCGGACACGGCGCACATCATTCTCGAGGGTTCCGACCCGATCCAACTCGTCGATCGCCATCACGAGCGCATGATCATCGCCCACTGGAAGGATGCAACCGGCAAGATGCCGGCAGACACGCCGATCGGCGCCGACATCCATGAGCGCCACCGACCCTTCTTCTGCGGCTTCGGCCTTGGCCGCGTCGACTGGCCGGCCTGGATCCGCCTCTTGCGGGACCGCCAGTTCAATGGCTGGGCAATCCTCGAACTCGATGCCGCTGCCGATCCCGTTGGCGACATTGCCAATGGCCTGACCCTCGTGCGTCAGGCGCTGCTGCCGATCTATCGCTAACCGTACCTTGCAACCAAACGGCCCCGCAAAGAGGGCCTATTCAAGAGGTGGAACAATGAAGAAAATGACGCTCCTGCTCGCCGGTACCATGCTGCTTGGCGCTGCCGGCCTTGTGAATGCGGACGACAAACTGAAAGCCGAGGTCTTTACCTCCTGGACATCAGGTGGCGAGGGCCGCGCCGTCGACGCCATCAAGAAGGAATTCGAAAAGCGCGGCGGAGTGTGGGAGAGCTCCACGATCGCCGGCTTCGAAAATGCCAATGCCGCCTTCCAGAACCGCCTCGTCGCCGGCGATCCGCCGACCGCAAAGCAGGTCGTCGTCGGCAAGGACCCGGCCGAATTGATCGAGCAGGGCCTGATGAACCCGATGGATGAAGTGGCGGCTGCCGGCAAGTGGAAGGATGCGCTTCCCAAGGCGCTCTATGATTACATCACCTATGACGGCAAAGTTTATCTGACCCCCACCGGCATCCATGGCGAAAGCTGGATGTTCTATTCCAAGGAAGCCTTCGACAAGGCCGGCATCAGCGAAGAGCCAAAGGATTGGGATGCCTTCTTCGCCGACATGGACAAGCTGAAGGCAGCCGGCCTGACGCCGATTGCCTGGGGCGGCCAGGGCTGGCAGGAGGTAAAGGTTTTCAACATGGTTCTCCTGTCCCAGGTGGGAATGGACGGCTTCATGAAGATCTATGCCGACAAGGATCAGGCCGCTCTGACATCCGACGGTGTCAAGAAGGCGCTCGAAATCTTCGGCAAAATGCGGGCTTACGTCGATGAAGGCTCTGCCGGCCGCAACTGGAACGACGCGACCGCCATGGTCATCACCGGCAAGGCCGGCGTGCAGTTCATGGGTGATTGGGCCAAGGGCGAGTTCACGGCTGCCGGCAAAGTCGCTGACAAGGATTTCGGCTGCGCCATCTCTCCCGCCTCCCCTGGCCTGATCTACATCTCCGACGCTTTCGCTTATCTGAAGACGAACGATGCCAACCAGGACGCTGCGCAGAAACTGCTGGCCGAGGTCGTCATGGACCCCGCAGTTCAGGTTGAATTCTCACTGAACAAGGGCTCGATCCCGGCGCGCATCGATGTCGACAAGTCCAAGTTCGACGCCTGCACCCAGAAGGGCATGGCCTTCATGGCCGAGGGCAAGATCGTTCCCGAACACGCCATTACGACGACGCCGGAGCAGGTGGGCACTCTGACAGACTTCATCGGCGAATTCTGGGCCAATCCGTCCGCTGATATCGATGCATCGGCTGCGCAGTTCGCCGCGATCTTCGAGTAAGATCGGAGAAGCCCGCCACCTGCACCGCATCACCGGTGCAGGTGACTTTCGAAGCTCCTTGCAAAGACGCTCTGATGAAACGGAAGCATAACCGCTCCAAGGCGGCGCTCATCGCTCTCATCCCGACCTGGGCTGCGGTGGTCGTCGTCTACCTCGGCACCATGGTCTGGTCGGTGACCCTGTCCTTCACCAATTCGCGGCTGTTCCCATCGTGGAACTTCGTCGGGTTCGAGCAATATTCCAAGCTGTTTCAGACCGCCAAATGGCTGGTCTCCTTCCAGAACCTCATCATCTTCGGCGTGCTTTACGTCTTTGGCTGCCTGTTTGTCGGCTTCCTGCTTGCCGCTGCCCTCGATCGCAAGGTGCGCTTTGAAAGCGCCTTCCGGACGATCTTCCTCTATCCCTATGCCATGTCCTTCGTCGTCACCGGCCTGATCTGGCAATGGATGATGAACCCGACGCTCGGCGTTCAGGCAAGTGTACGTGCGCTTGGCTGGCAGAGTTTCACCTTCGACTGGATCATCAACCGGGATCTTGCGATCTACGCGGTGGTGATCGCGGCCCTCTGGCAGGGCGCAGGCCTCGTCATGATCCTTGTGCTGGCCGGCATGCGCGGCATCGACGGTGAGCAGTGGCGCGCTGCCCGCATCGACGGCATTCCTGTCTGGCGCATCTATGTTTCGATCATCCTGCCGCAACTGACGCCGGCCTTTGCCGCCGCCGGCACGCTGCTCTCTATGGGCGTGATCAAAACCTACGATATCGTTGTGGCGCTCACCAATGGCGGACCGGGATCGGCGACCGAGGTGCCGGCGAAATTCATTATGGACAATCTGTTCCAGCGTCAGAATCTCGGCCTTGCGACTGCAGCCGCGACCGTCCTGCTTCTGACCGTGCTGATCATCGTCGCACCCTTCCGCTATGCCCAATATATCCGCGCCCGGCGCCAGGCAGGTACGCTATGATGCATCCCCGCGGCCCCAGGCCGACGCAGATTACCGTGGCGCGCATCGGCCTTTATGCCTTCCTCATCTCCGCCGCGCTGTTCTTCGCCGTGCCGCTTTACGTGATGATCGTCACATCGCTGAAGACCATGGACGAGATCCGCCTGGGGCAGATTTTCGCCCTGCCGCTGCGCCTGGATTTTACCGCTTGGAAGACGGCCTGGGCCGGTGCTTGTGCCGGGAGCGAATGCACCGGAGTACGCATGGGCTTCCTGAATTCGGTGAAGATCACCGTGCCGGCCGTTGTCATTTCTGTCCTGATCGGCGCGATTAACGGTTATGCACTCTCCTTCTGGCGGCCGAAGGCAGGACGACTGATGTTCGGCCTGTTAATGGCCGGGGCGCTGGTGCCCTACCAGATCTTTCTCTATCCGCTGGTGCGCGCCATGGCGGTCATGGGCCTCTACAACAGCCTCGGCGGCATCATTCTCGTACATGTGCTGTTCGGTCTGCCGCTGGTGACGCTGCTCTTCCGCAACTACTTCGTCACCATTCCGGAAGAGCTCTTCAAGGCAGCGCGCGTCGATGGCGCCGGCTTCTGGCGGATTTTCATCGAGATCATGCTGCCGATGGCGCTTCCGATGATCGTCGTCGCCTCGATGTTCCAGTTCACGGGCATCTGGAACGACTTCCTGCTCGGCGTCGTCTTTGCCGGACGCGACAATCTGCCGATGACCGTACAGCTCAACAACATCGTCAACACGACGATGGGCGAGCGCAACTACAACGTCAACATGGCGGCCACCATCCTCACCGCCATCATTCCGCTCGCCATCTATTTCCTGTCCGGACGCTGGTTCGTCCGCGGGATCGCGGCCGGCGCCGTCAAGGGGTAAGGCTGAATGCACTCTGCTGTTTCCATCAAGGACCTGAAGATTAGCTACGGCGACCATACGGTGATTGAGCAGATGTCGCTCGATATCGCACCGAAGGAATTCCTCGTCCTGCTCGGCCCGTCCGGCTGCGGCAAGTCGACCTTGCTGAACGCGATCGCCGGCCTTGCAGACATCACCGACGGGGAAATCTGGATCTCAGGGGAAAACGTTACCTGGGAAGAACCGAAGGATCGTGGCATCGGCATGGTGTTTCAGTCCTATGCGCTCTATCCCCGCATGTCGGTACGCAAGAACCTCTCCTTCGGCCTCAGGGTCGCGGGCCTGCCGAAGCCGGAGATCGACAACCGGGTCGAGCGAGCCGCATCGCTTCTGCACCTTGAAAAGCTGCTCGACCGCCGTCCCGCCGAGCTTTCGGGCGGCCAGCGCCAGCGTGTCGCGATCGGCCGCGCGCTGGTACGCGAAGTCGATGTCTTCCTGTTCGACGAGCCGCTGTCGAACCTCGATGCCAAACTACGCAACGAGCTGCGCGTCGAGATCAAGAAGCTGCACCAGCAGCTCGGCAACACGATGATCTATGTCACCCACGATCAGGTGGAGGCGCTCACACTTGCCGACCGCATTGCCATCATGCGCGATGGCGTAATCCAGCAACTGGGCACACCGGCGGAGATCTACCACCGGCCTGCCAATCTCTTCGTCGCCAGCTTCATCGGGGCTCCCTCGATGAATTTCATTCAAGGCAGCATCGAGCCGGACGGCGACAAGGTGCTATTCAAGGCGGGCGATCTCACCCTCGACATGTCCGGTTACGCTTTTGCCGCAAGGCCGCAAGCCGGCCCGGTAACGCTTGGCGTGCGTCCGGAACATCTGAGTATCCGCCCGGATGCCCGGGACGCCGCGCTTCTGGCAACTGTCTCGGTCCTGGAGCCGATGGGCTCCGATACGGTCGTCTGGCTCACCTGGAAGGACACGAGCCTGTCGCTGCGGGTGATGGGCGATCTCGCGCTCCAACCGGGCGATGTCATCGGCATCGGTCTCGATCTCTCCAAGGCATCACTTTTTGCAGGGGACGGCAACCGCCTCTGAGCCGTCCTCTGCCGGCAGCGGAGAGATCGCGCTGCCTGTCCCATTCCATTGATGAAGTCAGGTTTTGAACGACATGTCTGAGAAAGTGTATGATGCGCTGGTGATTGGCTCCGGCGCCGCCGGCTCCTTTGCCGCCATGGAATTGACGGCCAATGGTCTATCCGTCCTGCTTCTCGAAGCCGGCCCTGAGATCAGCAAGAAAGATTTCGATCCCACCCGCAAGAAACCGCCCGCAAGCGCCATCAATATCTGGGAGCGGGCACGGGCAACCATCAAGGGCCAGCCGGTGCAGGCGCGTGCCGCCTTCTTCACCGAGCGCTTCAGCCGCTTCTTCGTCAATGACCGGAAGAACCCCTATACTACGCCGCGCGGCGAACCTTTCCTGTGGATCCGCGGCCGGCAGTCGGGTGGGCGCCTGCACAGTTTCGGGCGCGTGCTGCTGCGCTGGAGCGACGACGATTTCAAGATTGAGAGCCGCAGCGGCCGCGGCGTCGACTGGCCCGTCTCCTATGACGAACTTGCCCCCTTCTATGCCGAAGCCGAACGCCACCTTGGCCTCTATGGCAATCAGGATCATGTCTCGACCTTGCCGGACGGCGTCTATTCCCGCCCCGCCAGGCTGACGCCAGCCGAAGAACTCTTCAAGAAGACCGTCGAAAGCCAGGCGCCCGAACGGCATGTCGTATCCTGGCGTTATATYGCACCGGACGCCGAGCGCGTGCCGCGTCCGCTGCGCGAGGCGCTCGCCAGCGGCAAGCTGACGATCCGCCACKATGCGATCGTGCGCCGCATTACCACGGATGCGAAGACAGGCCGGGCGACGGGCGCAGAATATGCTGATCGCAATTCCGGCAGCGTCCATGCGGTCAATGCGGAAAACGTCGTCCTCTGCGCCTCGCCGATCGAAAGCGTTCGCCTGCTCCTGAATTCGGCATCGGCAAAGCACCCGAACGGGCTTGGCAATAGTTCCGGCACGCTCGGCCGCTACTTCATGGACCAGCTGCCTTGCCTGGCCTTTGGAACCTTTCCGCCTGCCCGCGGCTGGTCGCATGACGATTCGGCGCCGCAGGACCCGTTCTACAATCCGTCGGGCGGAATCTTTGTCCCGCGCTTCGACAATGTGGAAGGAAAGGCGCCGCGCGGCGACTTCGCCTATCAGGGCAGCGTCGGCCGCGCGCCGGTCGGCGACAACGAGCCGTCGAGCCTTGCCTTCTTCGGCTTCGGCCTGATGCTGCCGCACGCCGACAATCGCATCACTCTCGATGCCAGCCGCAAGGATGCCTGGGGCATTCCGGTGCCGCGCATCCGCTGCGTCATGCATGAGCCCGAGCAGGAACTGATCCGCAAGCAGGAAATGACTCTGATCGACATGGTGAAGAGTGCCGGCGGTGAGCTCGACTTCATCGGATCGCCGCTTGGCCTGAGAGAAATGGGCCGCGGCGCCTTCCCGCATGCCGACCCTTTAAGTCGTTTCCTGTTCCGCAAGTGGTTCCGAAAGACCATGTGCATGGGTGCCGCAATCCATGAAAGCGGCGGCGCGCGTATGGGCACCTCGCCGCAAAACTCAGTCCTCAACGGATGGAATCAGAGCTGGGACGTGCCCAATCTTCTTGTGACCGACGCCAGCGCCTTTGCCRGTGGCGGAACGGCCGGTACGACCTTGACCGTCATGGCTCTGACCCTTCGCGCCTGCCGGAAGCTCGCGGCGCAATACCGCGGATCTGCTGACATCTCCGAACACGGTGAAGTGTTGGGGTAACTGGAGCGACACCGAAGACTAGGCCGGGCTGGCAGCCAGCGCGATCGAGTCGGCCACGTCGTTTAGCCGATCCGACAATATGGCCGTCGCCACGCGAAGATGTGCGCTTGGAAGGATGGAAAATTTCGCACCGGGATGAACCGCGATGCCTCGCGCCGCCAGCGTGACCATCGCGAAGGGTTCGGATGCGACCGGCACCCAGGCGCACAGGCCGTTGCCATGCTGCATTTCGATCCCACGCTCCCGCAGGGCGTCGACCAGATCGGCCCGACGCCGGAAATAAATCTCGCGAGAGCGTTGCAGCGAGGCTTCCGTCACGGGATCCCGCAGAAGCCATGCGGTGGCCGCCTGAAGGATGCGGCTTGTCCAGCCGGCGCTGAAGCTGCGGTAGGACTGGATCTGTTCGACGATCGCCCGCGAACTGGACAGCACCGCGAGCCTCAGATCCGGACCATGCGTTTTTGAATAGGAGAGAATGTGAATGGTCCGGTCGGCAAACCGGCCGCCGAGCGAATGACGCGGAGCCGTGGAAATGTCGGCAATGCCGTCATCCTCGACGATCAAGGTGTCCGTGCCGTCGAGGATGTCTCCAAGGTGTTGCAACCGCTCGCTGCTGACGTGCTGGCCGGTCACCGAGTGAAGCCGCGGCTGGAAAATGAAGGCGACGGGCCGCAGCTTCATTGCGGCTTCGAGCGATGCAGGCAGCGGCCCTTCCCGATCGCACTGGACCGGAATGATCTGTACGCCGCGATCTTCCAGAATATCAAGAAGTCGCATCGCGGTCGGATCTTCGATTGCAACGGACGCACCGGGCATGACGAGCGCCTGGATGAGCGTGTAGACCGCGTTATATCCCCCATTCGTCGCCAGAAATGCCTCCGGTTCGTATGGCCAGGTCTTTCGGACAGCCTCTTCGAGTTCCGGAAGAATGCGGCTTCGCTCGTAGCTGTTGAGATTTTCCGCCGACGCTCCATAGGCCATGGCTTCGGTAAGCTTTGGCAAAAGCCTGATATCCGGCACGGCCGATGTCAGATCGAGGACGTCGGCTCCATAACGGCCGGAACTGCCGAGCCGTTCGGGTTTCGCCACGAAACGATCGCCGCTCACCCAGGTGCCGTTCCGTCCCCTGCCGGTAATGATTTTCTGGCGCCTCAGCTCGCTCCAGGCCTCGGAGATCGTCGCCGGACTGATCCCGAGCGCAAATGCGAGATCGCGGATCGGCGGCAGCTTCGTCCCTACGGGAAGTGCCCCAGCCCGGATCAAGGCACTGGTTTCAATCGCAATTCCTCGAATTGTCCGATCGGTCAATTTTTGGGCAAACCATGCCGCATCAACAATATCGCTCATTTAATCGCCACTTTTAATGTTCAATAACGTAATAACATTTGATCGGATAAATTTGAACATTTAATTATTCCGAAAACAAGGTCTTTGCGAGTGGATGCCGATGCCCCTTAACCTCCGACTTGCCCTCCGTGACTGGGACTACATCACGCCCCTGGTTCTTGGCGATGTCTCCTCGCACAAGCTCGACATCAAGGTCGACCGGGTCGGCACATTGCTCTCGCATCTCGGCAAGAGCGACCACTACGATGTCGCGGAAATGTCCTTCAGCCGCTATACGCAGCTGCGCATCGATGGCGACGAGAGCGTCGTTGGCATTCCGAACTTCATCATGCGCGGCTTCCGTCACCGCTGCATCATTACCCGCAAGGACGGCCCCATTACCGAACTCCGCCAGCTCGCCGGAAAGCGTATCGGCGTCACTGGATGGCGAGACTCCGGAAATACCTGGACCAGAGCGGCGCTACGCCGCGAGGGAGTCGGCGTCGAGGACGCCATGTGGTATGCAGGTCGCCTGACCGAAGCGCATCCGATTGTCGATCGCCTCGACGGGTTCGGCCGGGCCGGCCGCATCGAAGCGGCTCCCGGCGAGCGCCCCATGGTTGATCTTCTCAAGGAAGGCTTCCTCGACGCGATCTTCACGCCTTTCATGCCTGACGGCTATTTCGGCGGAGGGTCGCCGTTCCGGCAGGTCCTCTCCGATTTCAGAGGTGCCGAACGTCAATATTTCGATGATGTGGGCTATGTTCCCGGCATGCATCTGATCGGCATCAAAGCGGGCATCGTCGCGCAGAACCCGTGGGTGATCGAAGAGCTCAGCAAGCTGATCGATGAATCGCAGCGGATGTGGCTGAGCAAACGCCGCAAATACGCCGACACCACGCCCTTCATGATGGACGAGCTGTTGAAGTCGGCGACCGAGCTTCCAGTCGGCTGGGAGTCCAGCGGCTTTGCGGTCAACCGCAAGATGATCGCCGACTTTGCCAGCGAGCTTCACGTCCAGGGCATCCTGCCGCAGCTGATGACGCCGGAACACCTCTTCTCCTTCGATGTGGACGGTAGCCGCATCGGGTGAGCGCAATACAAAACGCATAAATTCGAACCAAACAGGGGAAATGAACAATGTCGATCAGGAAAATTGCATGCCTTGCTCTGACGAGCGTAGTGATCTCGGGGACAGCCTTCGCTGAAGATGCGGCGCTGCCCAAGCTTTCCGTCAACGACGCGCTTCATGCGCAGTTGCCCGAAGCGATCCGCAAGTCAGGCAAGATGATCTCCGTCAACAATGGCTCGTTTCCTCCCTATGAAATCGTAACAGGCACCGAGATGAGCGGCGCCAGCGCCGATCTGACCGGCGCGCTCGGCCAAGTTCTCGGCGTCGAGATCGAGCATGAGACCGTCGGCGGTCTGCCGGCACTGCTGGCCGGCGTCAACTCCGGGCGCTACCAGTTTGCCTTCGGTCCGGTCGGCGATTTCAAGAGCCGTGAAGAATCCAACGATTTCGTCGACTGGGTTCAGGAATTCGTGGTCTTCTCCGTGCAGAAGGGCAATCCGAAGGGCATCACCTCGCTCGATACCGCCTGCGGTAACCGCATCGCCGTCATGGCCGGCGGTTCGGCCGAAAAGGTCATCCAGGTGCAGGCCGAAAAATGCAAGACTGATGGCAAGGGCGCGATCGAGGTGCAGTCCTTCACCGACCAGCCGAGCTCGATCCTTGCCGTCCGTTCCAAGCGGTCGGACGCCTTCTTCTCCTCCCAGGCACCGCTCACCTATTTCGTGTCGCAGGCCAACGGCCAGCTGGAACTGACCGGTGTCGGACAGAAGAACGGCTTCGAGAACCTCTATCAGGGCGCGGTTGTCGCAAAGGGCTCGCCACTCGGGCCAGTCCTGCGCGATGCCGTCAAGGTGCTGATGGACAACGGCACCTATGCCGCGATCATGAAGAAGTGGGGCCTTGAGAACAACATGATCAAGGAGCCCGGCATCAACCTCGGTGGGACGCTTCCGAAATGAGCACACAAGTACAAACACTCGCATCGCCCCCCGGCGATGCGAGAAGCCGGGATGTGGCCCATGCCCACAAGCCCTTCCCCAAAGGCCGCGTCGCGGCCTGGGCCATCACGATTGCGATCGCCGCCTATTGCGCCTGGTCGGTCGCGCATAATGAGAATTTCGGCTGGCCGGTCGTCGCACACTATTTCTTCGACCCGACCGTCATCAGCGGCCTTTACGTCTCGCTTGGCCTGACGGTCGTCGCGATGATCATCGGCATCGCGCTCGGCCTCGTGCTGGCCGTCGCGAGAATGTCCAACGATCGCCTGGCAAGTTCCCTCGCCTCGCTGTTCATCTGGTTCTTCCGCGGAACACCGCTCCTGGTGCAGCTGATCTTCTGGTACAATCTTTCGACGCTCTTTCCGACGCTGTCGATCGGCATCCCCTTCGGCCCGACCTTCATGAGCTGGGATACGAATTCGGTCATCAGCCCGATGACGGCTGCAATTGCCGGTCTTGCGCTCAATGAGTCTGCCTATATGGCGGAAATCATCCGCGGCGGGTTGCTTTCGGTGGACAAGGGCCAGTACGAGACGGCCGAAGCCTTCGGCATGACGCGCATCCGCGCGCTTCGCCGCATCATCATTCCGCAGGCCATGCGCTCGATCGTACCGCCGACCGGCAACCAGCTGATCAGCATGATCAAGGCGACCTCGCTCGTCAGCGTCATCGCCATGGCTGATCTCCTCTATTCGGTGCAGTCGATCTATAACCGCACCTTCGAGATCGTGCCGATGCTGCTCGTCGCCGTCCTCTGGTACCTGCTCATCACGTCGGTCCTGAATATCGGCCAGGCCTATATCGAGCGCTACTACAGCCGCGGCGATCGCCGCACGGGCGCCGCCAAACCTGCAAAGAAGACGGCCGTCATGGCACAGGCAACGGAGGCAGGCGCATGAACGAGATCGCCACTATCGAGCCTCTCGTCGAGGCACGCAATGTCCACAAGTCCTTCGCAGATCTGGAAGTGCTGAAGGGTATCGATCTCGACGTCGCGCCCGGTGAGGTCGTCGTCGTCCTTGGCCCCTCCGGCTCCGGCAAGTCAACGTTCCTGCGCTGCATCAACCATCTCGAATCCATCAACCAGGGTTCGATCGAGGTGGACGGCGAACAGATCGGCTACCGCCTGCATAAGGACCGGCTGCTGCAGCTGTCGAACCACGAGATCGCCCAGCAGCGCCGCAAGATTGGCATGGTGTTCCAGCAGTTCAATCTCTACCCGCATATGACGGCACTGCAGAATATCATCGAAGCGCCGGTCGGCATCCACGGTGAAAGCCGCAAGGCCGCGATCGAAAATGCGCTGAGGCTCCTGGAACGGGTCGGGCTTTCAGCCAAGGCCGACAGCTATCCGCGCCAGCTTTCCGGCGGTCAGCAGCAGCGCGTGGCGATTGCCCGCGCTCTCGCCATCAAGCCGAAGCTGATGCTCTTCGACGAACCGACTTCGGCACTCGACCCCGAGCTGGTCGGCGAGGTTCTCGCCACCATGCGGGATCTTGCAAACCAGGGTCTGACGATGATCGTCGTCACCCACGAGATCGGTTTCGCGCGGGAAGCGGCCGACCGCGTCGTCTTCATGGATGACGGCAAGGTCGTGGAACAGGGCAAGCCGGAAGACGTGATCGGCAACCCGCAACACCCCCGCACCAGAAGTTTCCTGTCGCGCTTTATCTAGCGCGGCGGCTCCTCCATGCTCTTGCCCTGCGGGCTGGCTTTACCGTGAGCCGGCCGGCGATACCGCGCCCATGAAACTGGAATTGCCATGTCCCTCGACAATGATTTTGCCCGCCTCTCCGATTTCGAACCGATGGAAGCGGAACTGACGGCCATCCGCCGGCATCTCCACGCCCATCCCGAGCTCTCCTTCGAAGAGGCCGAGACCGCGCGTTTCGTTGCCGAAAAGCTGGAATCCTGGGGTTATGAGGTGACCCGCAACGTCGGGGGCCATGGCGTGGTTGCGCGCATGACGGTCGGCGCTGGAAAGAAGAGCATCGCCATCCGCGCCGACATGGATGCCCTGCCGATCACCGAAGAGACAGGTCGGCCCTATGCCAGCACGGTTGCCGGCAAGATGCATGCCTGCGGACATGACGGCCACACGACGATCCTTCTCGGCGCGGCCGAATATCTGGCGCGCACGCGCCGCTTCAACGGTACGGTCAACCTCATTTTCCAGCCGGCCGAAGAGGCGGGTGCGCTGAGTGGTGCGCCCGCAATGATCGCCGACGGGCTGTTCGAACGCTTTCCCTTCGACGTTATCTTCGGCCTGCACAATCATCCCGGCGCACCCGAAGGCACCTGGCTGATGCGGTCGGGCCCGCTGATGGCTGCTGCCGACAGCGCCGAAATCATCATCAAGGGCAAGGGCGGCCACGCCTCGCGACCGCATCTGACCGTCGATCCGGTGATCGTTGCCTGCAACCTCGTCGTCAGCCTGCAATCGGTCGTTTCCCGCAGCATCGATCCGACACAGACCGCCGTCGTCACGGTCGGGGCGATCCATGCCGGCGAGGCCGCAAACGTCATCCCCGAAAGCGCAAAACTGCTGCTCAGCATTCGCTCCTTCGACCCGAAGGTGCGCGAGACGCTGGAGGCCAGGATCCGCAGGCTCACTGAAACGATTGCCGACGGCTACGGTGCAACTGCGGAAGTCGACTACACTCGCGGACACCCCGTGGTCGTCAATTCGGAAGCGGAAACCGAATTCGCCCGCATGGTCGCAGAAGAACTCGTCGGTGCGGAAAAGGTGGGCYTCTGCAACCTCATCCCCGRCAGCGAGGACTTCTCACATTTCCTCGAGCACAGGCCTGGTAGCTTCCTGCGGCTCGGCAATGGTATGGATTCCGCAATCCTGCACAGCGCGAAATACGATTTTGCCGACAAATCCCTGACGGTGGGGGCCGCGATGTGGGCACGCCTGACCGAACGCTATCTCGACGATTGAGCCAATCCGACGGCAGATAGAGTATCGCCGCAGCGCGTTCATGGCAGAACGATCTCACGCCCCTGCTACCAGGCCGGAAACGGATCTTCGAGAGCGGACCAATCACGCGGATCTGCGCTGGCCAGGCAATCGTCCAACGCGGTCCGCACACCTGTCTCGTCCATGCCCACGCCGATGAAGACGAGCTCCTGGCGACGGTCACCCCAGGCGCTGTCCCACCGGCTCTCAAGATGCTGATGAAACTGCTGATGGATCGGCCAGTCCTGTCGAGGAACGGCCGCCCACCAGAGCCCCATCGGTTCGCAGCGCCGTTGCACCCCGGCAGCCGACATTGAGCCTACGTGCCGCGGACGCGTGGCAAGCCAGAAATGACCTTTGGCCCGAATGACACCTGGCCAGGGTTCGTCCAGAAATGCTCGAAACCGCATCGGGTCGAAGGGACGTCGCGCGCGATAGACAAAGCTCGAAACCCCATATTCCTCCGTCTCCGGAACGTGCTCCCCGGGGCTGTAGAGTTCCTTGTGCCATAATGGGTGCGCGGCGGCTTTTGCTTCGTCGAAGAGGCCGGTATTGAGGACGGTTGCCAGAGAAACCTTGCCGAAATCCGTCTCCACAACGCGCGCATCCGGGTTGAGGGCCGCAACCGTCTCGCGGACTTCTCTGAGGCTCTCTTCGCTCGTGTCCGAGATCTTGTTGATCACGACGACGTCGGCAAACTCGATCTGATCGACCAAGAGGTCAATGAGTGTCCGCCGATCCTCACCGTCCCGCTGCAGGCCACGGTCACGCAGCAGATCAGCGCTACTATAATCGGCCAGGAGGCTTGCCGCATCGACGACGGTCACCATCGTGTCGAGCTTTGCAAAATCGGAAAGAGAGACACCGTTCTCGTCGCAGAAAGAAAATGTTGCCGCGATGGGGCGTGGCTCGGCAATGCCCGTTCCTTCTATCAGAAGATAATCGTATCGTCCCTCCGCGGCCAATCGCCGGACCTCCGTCAGCAGGTCGTTGCGCAGGGTGCAGCAAATGCAGCCATTGCTGAGCTCGATCAATGTCTCCGTCGTKTGCGACAGATTGCAGCCACCATCTCGAATGAGACTGGCGTCAATATTCACTTCGCTCATATCGTTGACGATGACGGCGACCCGCAAGCCCTCACGATTGTTGAGGACGTGGCTGAGAAGCGTCGTCTTGCCGGCACCCAGAAAGCCGGCGAGCACTGTTACCGGCAGCCGTTCGATCTTAATCACCGGCCTCCTTGGAATGTGGTCTTCCGCCGCGGCCAGCATTTGCTTCATCTCAGCCTCATTCGAAACCCGCCCGTGATCCGTCCGATGCTTCATGCGGCGAGCTGCGGCCGGAAGACCACGTCGGCATAGTAATTCGCTGAATCGTAGGTGTTGGTCGGGAAGAGACCTGTGGTGGCGGATCCGCCATAGGCATAAAGGCCGTTGCCACCGGCGGCGGCACTCGACAGCGCCGACAGCGGACCATTGCTGACACCGTTCGTGAAGAAGCCATCCGTCGCCACGTAGGCACCGGTCGTGTGGTAGGAGGCAACATAGGTAGTGTTGGCTGTGATGGTGACGGGCGTTGCGAAGTTTACCGTCTGCCAGCCGCTTGCCGTGGTGGTGATGAAGGTGGCGGTGGCAAGCTTGGTGCCTGTGGAGGTCCACAGGTCGACGACATTCTGGCCGTTGTCGTTGGCGCTGCGATAGAACTTGATGGCGGTAATGTCACCGGCAACGTTCGACTGGAACTTGACGCCGACTTCGAGCTGCTGACCGTCGTTGAGG